>JAYUIZ010000289.1:0-30625 GCA_043765595.1 Lysobacter sp.
ATCCACCGCGATGTTCGGCGGCGACAAGGAGGCGGTCATCACCGCGGTTTCGCACAGCTGGATCGACAACGGCGTGCTGCGCACCTATCGCCACGCGCCGAACACCGGCCCGCGCAAGAGCTGGGCCGCCGGCGACGCCTGCCGTCGCGCCGTCACCCATGCACTCAACGCCGCGCACAAGAAAGTGGTGGGCTACCCATCGGCGCTGACCGCCAAGACTTGGGGCTTCTACGACGTGGCCTTCAAGGGCAAGGCGTTCGAGTTCGAGCGTCCGTTCGGCAGCTATGTGATGGAAAATGTGCTGTTCAAGATCAGCTTCCCGGCCGAGTTTCACGCCCAGACTGCGGTCGAGTGCGCAATGCAACTGCACGGACAGGTAAAGGACCGGCTGGACCAGATCGACCGCATCGACATCGAAACCCAGGAAGCCGGCGTCCGCATCATCGACAAGACCGGACCCCTGTCCAACTACGCCGACCGCGACCACTGCCTGCAGTACATGATCGCCGTGCCGATGATCCATGGCCGCCTGACCGCAGACGATTACAACGACGACATCGCCGCCGATCCGCGCATCGACGCCCTGCGCGAAAAGATGGTGGTGAAGGAAAACCCGCAGTTCACCAAGGACTACTTCGACGCCGACAAGCGCTACATCGGCAATGCCATCCAGGTGTTCTTCAAGGACGGCAGCAGCACCGACAAGGTATCGATCGACTATCCGATCGGCCACCGCAAGCGCCGCGCCGAAGGTATTCCGGTGCTGATAGCCAAGGCCAAGTCCGCGCTGGAGTCCCACCTGCCAGCCGATCAGGCCGCCGAAATCATGCGTCTGGCCGCGAATCCGGCCGAGATGGACGCCATGCCGCTTTCTGCATGGTTGGGGCTTTTTTCCGCATGACCGAGTGCGGTTCAGGTTCCACAATCAATGATAGCGCCCAGAACCCGACCATCGGCGTGCCGGAAGGTTCCCCAAAATCTGAACCATGCTTTGATTCACCCAACTGTTATGCTAATGTTAACAAGGCCATGACGCGGCCGGATCATAATGAACGCGATCGTGTCGCCCCAAGGCGGCGCTCTGTTCGGACAGACACCACCGAGTCTTTCAATTTCCTCCAAGGAGCATCCATTCATGAATAAAACACTTCTCTGCGCCGCGCTGCTGAGTGGTCTGGCAGTGGCCCAGACTGTCTCCGCGCAGGACTTCGATGACCGCTGGTATCTCACGACCTCCGCGGGCTTCAACATCCAAGACGGTTCGCGCGACACCGGTTCGACACCGTTCGGCACTCTCGGCTTCGGCAAGTTCATTAGCGACAAGTGGTCGCTTGACGGCGAGTTCAACTATCAGAACCCGACCTTTGATAACCAGAACGTTATCCGCGGCCCGCTTTCGCGAGCCGGCAACTTGAACTGGAGCCAGTACGGTGTGTCGATCGACCTCCGTCGCCACTTCATCGCCGAAGGCCGCAACTGGAACCCGTACGTGTTGGCCGGCCTCGGCTATCAGCGTTCGGAAGAAGAGTTCGACGCATTCCCGAGCGTGAATTCGCCCGGTGAGCGTGAAGACGGCAACCTCGCCGGCAAGCTCGGCCTAGGCCTGCAGGGCGACCTCGGTCGCATCGGTATCCGTACCGAACTCGCCTATCGCCTCGATGCCGACGACAGCAGCGTCAATGCTCCCGACGAAAGCTGGTTCGGCGACGTGCTGGCTTCGGTCGGCTTCATCGTCCCGCTGGGTCCGGAACCGTCGGAACCGGTTGGCGAAGCTCCGCCGCCGCCGCCTGCGGCCAACTGCGCCGACAAGGATGCCGATGGTGACGGCGTCAACGATTGCCTCGACAAGTGTCCGAACTCCCAGGCCGGCGAAGCGATTGGTCCGGACGGCTGCAAAGTCCAGATCTCGATCGACCTGAAGGGCGTCAACTTCGACTTCGACAAAGCCACTCTTCGTCCGGACGCTGTTGCGATCCTGAACGAAGCCGTCGAAATCCTGAAGCGGTATCCCGACCTCCGCGTCGAAGTCGCCGGTCACACCGACCTGTGCGGTGACGACGGCTACAACCAGTCGCTCTCGCAGCGTCGTTCGGACACTGTGTACAACTACATGACCAGCAACGGTATCGATGCTGGCCGTCTGGCCGGTCCGAACGGTTACGGCGAGAGCCGTCCGCTCGTTGCCACCGCGCAGACCCTGCCGGAATGCAAGAACGAGACCAACCGTCGCACCGAGCTCAACGTCCAGTAATTGCGGACAAGCTCGTAGCAGTATCCCGAAGCCCGGCCTTGTGCCGGGCTTCGGCTTTTGCGGCCCCGCATCGCATCCATCGGTGGCCGGTTTTTCTGTGAATGGTCACGGTCCACGCGATTGATCGTCCGCCGTGGTTGTTCGGCATACCATGCCCGGCCTACACTCTGGGACCAGAATTTGCGGAGAATATCCATGCGTCCAGTTTCGGCAGTCGTCTCTCCGCAGGCGTTGTTCACGAGCAGTCTTGCCGGTCTGATCGGATTGTCCGCGCTGTGTTACGCCGGAGGCGCGCAAGCCGCCATCGATTGTGCGTCCTTCAAGCCCTTATCCCCGTCGACGGGCAACACCCTGCAGATTCTGCCGATCGCCGAAGAATTGGCGGCGCCGAATCGACAGCTTGGGACCGGCGTCGGTTTCGCGGAATTGTTCTCCGCCGGCGCGACCGTCGAAGTGGTGCTGTCGCGCATCCAGTATCAGGAATGCCGCGCGACCACGGCCGCCGCGAAGCCGCTGACCGACGCCGCGGGCGCTTATCAGCCGAAGCCCGGCGAAGCCACCGCTTGGCGTTTCGACATGACCCAGAACGGCAAGCGTATGACCGCCGACGAGTTCGATGCCTGGATGAAAGCGCGCGGCGTGCGCGTTGTGAAAGGCCCGGCCGCGGTTGCTGCGCCGCCGCCGCCCGCACCGGCGCCGGAACCTCCGAGAAAGAAAAAGCGCTGATTCCCGGGTAGCAACGAATCGCCGGTAGATCGACACCGGCGCTGTCCTGCAGGCAATGACACCCCAGCCCCGTTTTGGTATTGCCCGCGTACTCTCCAAGCGCGGGATGTGTTCGCGTACGCAGGCGGCCGAATGGGTGCGCGCAGGGCGTGTGAGCATCGGCGGGCGGGTCGTGCGCGACCCCGAATGTCCGACCCTATTGGACTGCGACGACATCGCCATCGACGGCAATGCCATCGCCGCGACCGCGCCGGTTTATCTGATGCTGAACAAGCCCCGCGGGCTGGTCACCACCGCATGCGATGAGCGCGGCCGCGACACGGTCTATCGCTGCTTCGATGGGGCGACGACGCCGAGCGGCGCACCGCTGCCGTGGATCGCGCCCGTGGGGCGGCTGGACAAGGCCAGCGAAGGTTTGCTGCTGTTCGCAAACGATCCGCAGTGGGCCGCACGCATCACCGATCCGCAGACAGGACCGTCCAAGACGTATCGAGTGCAGATCGACCGGATTCCGGATGCCGACCTGTTGGCGGCGCTGTGTCGGGGCGTCGAGGATACGGGCGAGCGGCTGTCGGCGGTCTCGGTCACGCTGTTGCGCGCGGGCGAGAAGAATGCCTGGGTCGAGATCGTGCTGGATGAGGGGCGCAACCGCCAGATCCGGCGTCTACTAGACGCGTTCGACATCGCCACCTTGCGCCTGGTCCGCGTGGCCATCGGCGGTCTGGCGCTGGGCGATCTGTGCAAGGGCCAATGGCGCGCATTGACCGAAGAGGACCTGCATCGCCTTCAAGGTTGAATCCGGAGGGGGAATGGAACACATGCCCGATTTATGAATCTTTTCACGCTCGTATTCAGGGCTTTCCGCGATACGCCTGCTTACACTGCGGCCAGAGGCGATCCTTCGGTCAAACATCAGGTTCCAATCGATGCGCATGATCCTAGTGTAGTGTTTCACCCTGTTTGAACCGTTTTCAATGCCACATGTTCGCGACTTGCGTCGCTCCCACAACAGGCGACCGGCTCTTTGTAGGAGCGACGCAAGTCGCGAGGCTGCAAAAAAGTGGTCGCGATTTTTGAAGCACTACACTAGGTGGGCTAGCGCGACCAGAAGCGCGGGGGCAACGACATGGGCGCCAAGCAGCTTGGCTTCGATCGACCCCACTTGATCATTGTGACGCCGCACGTTACCAAGAATTTTGCAGACGTTGCACACCTGAGCGATGTTGCGATGCGACATTTCCGGCTCCGCCGCCGTAACGAGATCGATCGAACAAGCGGGCGAGGATCGAGCGCCGCGCCGCGCCGGTGTGGATCGAACGCCCGATTCATGGCATGGTCCTAGCCGCAAAACGCGATGCAGGGGGCGTCGCCAGCCACACAGCGCCATTACCGGCGTCTTACCCAAGCAGTCCATCACCCAAAGGAAGAAAGGTCATGACCGCATCGATCAGCAAGCCTGTCGTGCTTGCCACCGCTATCGCCACGATTCTGATTGCAGCGCCGCTGCATGCGGAGGAAGGCGATTATTCGTTCTGGCAGACACTGGCGAATATCGCTTCGCCGCCGAAAGCCGATAACAAGGTCACCGCTGCGCAACGCACCGGCGACTATCCGCTGCTGTCGAATCCGGGCGGATATCCCGACGGCTTCAGGCCGGGCGCTTACACCGAATGGCAGACCATCAAGCTCGCGCCCGAAACCGGAGCGGTCTGCGGCAATGGTTCGCAGTACAAGTTCTTCTTCAACCGCGTGCCGAACACCCGCAACACCATCATCTACATGGAAGGCGGCGGCGCCTGCTGGGATTACGCCAGCTGCACCGGCCAGACCGGCGTGCGCGGCGCGCGCAATCCGAACGGCATCCCCGACGACTACATGAGCCTGCTCAATCCCGGCGCCAGCCTGGTCAGCCCGTTCATCACCCGCATCAGTCCGTTCGATTCGATCAAGACCCAGCAGTGGAACATCGTCTACGTGCCCTACTGCACCGGCGATATCTACAGTGGCGACAAAGTGGCGGTCTACAACGATCCCGTCGGCGTGAAGCCGCCGCTGGTCTGGCACCACAACGGCACCCGCAATGTGCGCGCGGTGGTGAGCTGGCTGAAGGACAACGTGCAGCGGCCGACGCAGATGCTGTCCACCGGCTGCAGCGCCGGCGGTGCCGGTAGCCTGACCAACTACGCGCCGCTGCGTCGCGATCTGGCGCCGACCCGCGGTTTCCTGATCGACGATTCCGGTCCGGTGTTCGATGCCCCGCTGGGCGGCGATCCGAACGTCTATCCGTCCGCACCGCTGCAGGGCCTGATGCGCCAGGCGTGGGGGCTGAACAAGCCGAACGGACCGCTGCCCTACCTCGCCGGCCAGATGCCACAGCTCGACCTCAACCAGCTGGGCACGCTCTACAACGCGCTGTCCGCGAAGTATCCGAACGACCGTTTCGGCCATACCCACTTCTGGAAGGATCTGAATTTCTCCTCGTATTCGTACGAGCGGTTCTTCACCGATATCCAGAACGCGCCGAACCAAGCGGCCAAGGAAGCGTTGATCCACGCCCGCTGGGGCACCGACACCCAGCGGCTGTCGGCGAAACTCAACGGCTTGGGCAACTTTGGCGGTTACTTCCCGCAGTATCGCGCGCTGAACGAAAGCCACTGCACCACCATCGTCGATTTCAAGAACGGCGATATCCAGACCATGAGCCTGGAGTTGAAAAACTTCCTCGACAGCGTGCTGGTGGGTTCGGGCAATGTGCTGGACGCCACTGAAGCCAGCGATGCGGCCGATCGCGCCAAACCGTTCAACCTGCTGTACTGGACCGTCGACCAGCTGGTCTGATCGTCCATGCGGTTTCCCGACGGACCCGCGCTGCGGGCCCGTCGGGAGACGCTTCCTATTCCAAGAATGTTCCAGGAATGTCCCAGGAATGCCTGTGCAGGAATGCCTGCGCCAACCATCATGAAGATCAAACCCGTTCACATCGGCCTGACAATCGCGGTCGTTTCCGCGCTTGCACTGTGGATGTCGCGATACCGCGACGACGCATCCGTCAACACTCTTTCCGTCTCCACGCAAACCAGCGCGCCGTCGACGCCGGCCGCCACCGATTCCAGGCAGACGGCGCTGGCGTCAACGCCGGAAGCCCGGGCATACCGCAGCCGCCTGGCGTTCGAACAGCGCGTACGTGATTTCCTCCGCGACGCAGAGACGCTAGACGCGAACGCGCGGCGCGAACAGGCGAACGCCATCGCGCGCGATATCGACCAGCGCGAACAGGCGCGGGAGCTCTCGGCGGGCGAGAGCGTCGTGCTGCGCGTGAGCCTGATCGAGGCCGCCGAGCAGGACCAGGCAGAACGCATCCGGCAATCGCAGGCGCTCGTGGACCGTTATCGGCAACAGACGGCCGCGCGGCAGGCGGCTTTCGAGGAACAGCAGCGCCAGGACGCCGGGTTCCAGGCGTACAAAATGCGCGAGGCGCAGATCGTCACGGAAGTCATGGCGATGACGCATTACCCGGGCGGCATGAGCCGCGACGATTATCTGCGCGTGCGCCTGCAGGAAGCGCGGCAGGCGACCTACGGCATGCAGGGTCCGCCGACGACGCCTTGAAGATTCAAAAGGCTTCACAGGATGTCGGCTCGGTAGGAGGGCCTTTAGGCCCAGCCCTTTCAAGGTCTTTCCCGGCGAGCGTTCCGCAGCACGCGGGCGGTCGAGGCGTGAGCTTGTGCACTACGACTGTCTACGTAGGGTTTTTCGACCTTCACTTTCGGACCACGCTTGCTGGTCCGGACCTGTTCGGGGCGCACATGCCGCGCCAAGGACAACAAGCGCTCGACCATCGCCTCCGCCGTGCGTTCGCGCTCTGCCTGCCGCATCTCCTCCGGCAGCGCCACCATCATCCCGGCGTACGCCGAGCACGCCGATTCAGCCAGGTGATACACCGATACCTCCAGCGTCGGCGTCCGCTCCCGATGCGCTCGCTCCACACTGCGTTTGAGCACCGACAAGACGTTGTACGCCATCACCGCCACCGCAAATCCAAGCAAGGCCGCCTGCGGCTGGCCAAAGCTCCGGATCTCGCTGTGCAGGACCGACTCCAATCGCTGGAACATCCCCTCGATGCGCCAACGCTTGCGATACAACTGTGCCAACTGTGTGGCGGGTACCGTCTGCGGAAGGTTGCTCCATAGTCGGATCGTGGTCTCTCCGCTGCCGGTCGCCGCATCCAGATGCAATGCAATCCGGCGCCATCGATGCTCGCCGCAAGCCGTCGCGATGCATTGCTCATGCACCTCGCCGACATCGATACGACCGCAGGCCTGCCAAGGGCCCTCTTCAGCCAAACGTGGGTGGCAGGCGTGCTCGCGAACCAGAAAACCGCTCCCGCCCGCCTCCCAGCCCGCCAGCGTCGTCGTCGCGCAGAAGTTGCGATCCGCGATCCACAGCTGACCGGGCTGTGATGGCGCGAACAGGGCCTGCGCCGTCACTCGCTCATGCTGATATGCGTCCTCGCTGGGCAGCAGATCCACCACCACCTCCAAGTCCGGGTCGTACACCACCAGCGAATACCCCGGCAGCATCGCCCCCGTCCGCCCCTTCAACGCACCCAGACGCTTGTCGCTGGCCGGCAGATGATTGCCGTCGACAATCCGCAAATGCCATCCCGGCAGGCTCGGCGCCATCCCCAGCTGCTCCGAAAGGGCCGCCAGTCGACGACCGTTCTCCTGTACCAATGCGCGCATCACCCCCGGCTGCGTCCGCCGGATCTTGTCGTACAAAGCCGTCACCGAAACCGGCAGTTGCGCCTGCTTACGTGCGGCCGCGTGCAGGGAAGGACTCTGCCCCAGAGCGACCAGGCCCATCAACTCTACCACCGTGGAAAACATCAGTTCCCGCGAATATTGACGCTGGCGGTGCTGCTCGAAGACCTGATCCACCATCTCCGGGGAGAGCGCATGTTCCATCGCCTCGCGCATCATCACACTCAGCGGCGCGTGCTGTTCAAAACGCGCCAGGATCGTGTCCCGCATGGGCTGCCCCTTCTTGCAAAGTGGGCAGCGTAACCAGTGCGGGAAAGACCTTGAAAGGGCTGGCCTTTAGGCCCGATCTTTTCCGAACGATCGCGCGATCTTTGAAGAGCTCGGGCCTGAAGGCCCTCCTACGAAATATCAACGCCCCGCGATGCGGGGCGTTTGTTTTTGGATCCGTTGCGGAAATCCGAAGCAGAAATCCGAAGCAGAAATCTGAAGCAGAAATCTGAAGCAAGACAGCAGGTCCCTCGACCGGCTGCGCCGGCTCGGGATGACAATCGATTGCGTCAGCGCCGCATCGAGGTGAAGAACTCGTCGTTCGACTTGGTGGTCTTCATCTTGTCGAGCAGGAATTCCATCGCCGCAATTTCGTCCATCCCGTGCAGCAGCTTGCGCAGGATCCAGATCTTCTGCAGCAGGTCCGGTTCGATCAGCAGATCTTCGCGGCGGGTACCGGACATGTTCACCGCGATCGCGGGATAGACGCGCTTCTCGGTGATGCGGCGATCAAGGTGGATTTCCGAGTTGCCGGTGCCCTTGAACTCTTCGTAGATCACCTTGTCCATCGCGCTGCCGGTGTCGACCAGAGCGGTGGCGATGATGGTCAGCGAACCGCCTTCCTCGACGTTGCGCGCCGCACCGAAGAAACGCTTTGGACGATGCAGGGCGTTGGCGTCGACGCCACCGGTCAGCACCTTGCCGGAGCTGGGCACCACGTTGTTGTAGGCGCGGGCCAGGCGGGTGATGGAGTCGAGCAGGATCACGACATCCTTCTTGTGCTCGACCAGGCGCTTGGCGCGCTCGATCACCATTTCGGCGACCTGCACGTGGCGCGCGGCAGGCTCATCGAAGGTGGAACTCACCACTTCGCCGCGCACGGTGCGCTGCATTTCGGTGACTTCTTCCGGACGCTCGTCCACCAGCAGCACGATCATGTGCACGTCGGGGTGGTTGTAAGTGATGGCGCTGGCGATCTGCTGCATCATCATGGTCTTGCCGGCCTTGGGCGGCGAGACGATCAGCGCGCGCTGGCCTTTGCCCTGCGGCGCCATCAGGTCGAGGATGCGACCGGTGATGTCTTCGGTACTGCCGTCGCCGCGTTCAAGCTTGAAGCGGCGGCGCGGGAACAGCGGCGTGAGGTTCTCGAACAGCACCTTATTCTTCGACGCTTCCGGCGGCTCGCCGTTGATGGTGTCGACCACGGCCAGCGCGAAGTAGCGTTCGCCGTCCTTCGGCCAGCGGATACGGCCGGCAAGGTCGTCGCCGGTGCGCAGGTTGAAGCGGCGGATCTGGCTGGGCGAGATGTAGACGTCGTCCGGGCCGGCGAGATAACTGGCCTCGGCGGCGCGCAGGAAGCCGTAGCCGTCGGGCAGGATTTCCAGCACGCCGTCGGCGGCGACGCCTTCGCCGTGGCGGGTCAGCACTTTCAGCAGCGCGAAGATCACGTCCTGCTTGCGCGCGCGGGCCACGCCTTCGTGGATGTTCAACTGCTCGGCGATATCGAGCAGCTTCGGCGTGGGCATGCGCTTGAGGTCGCTCAGCGAATACTGCGGGAAGCCCTCGGGCACGCCAACCATCGGTCGCGCAACGAACTGCTGCTGCTGGAAGCTGCCCGCTTCCTGGCTGATGTTGTCGCCGCCGTTCTCGTTGCCCTGCTCGTTGCCGTTCTCGTCGCGGCCCTGGAAACGGTCGCGGCGGTTACGGAAACGATCACGACGGTTGTTGTTATTACTGTTATTACTGTTATTACTGTTATTACTGTTATTGCTGTTATTGCTGTTATTGCTGTTATTGCTGTTATTGCCATTATTGTTGAAACGCTGCTGGCCTTCGCCGCCCTGGCCCTGCCCAGCATTGCCGTCGGCTTGCGGGGCGCGCTCCTGCTGGTTGCCCTGCTGGTTGCCCTGCTGGTTGCCCTGTCGACCACCGCCTTGGGGATTGCCTTGATGACCGCCATGCTGGCCGCCTTGCGCACGCGGCTGAGCGCCAGCATCGGCTGGCGATGCCTGTGATGCCTGTGATGCCTGCGATGCCTGCGATGCCTGCGATGCCTGCGATGCGTGAGGCGCGGCAGGCGGCGGGCTTGCGGGCTGGGCAGGCTGGGCAGGCGGCGACGCGGCGGGCGGCGGCGATGCCGGTTCCGGGGCGCGGACTGGTGGCGGTGGAGCGACCGGCCGCGGTGCTTCAGGCAGCGGCATGCTGGTCTGGACGGCGACGGTCTTGGTGGCGCGCGGTTTGCGTACGCGCTTCACGGCGGTATCGCCGGATTCGGGAGTCTGATCGGACAAAGCGGAAATCCTCGCGGCTGCGAGCGTCCGCGATGCGCGGACGGTGTCAGGAGTGGGTGGTCGGTTAAGACGGGAAGTTATGGCGCCCGTGGCGCGTCGTGCGGTTAGAAGCTAGCACCCGCGCAGCTTGGCGGCAAGCGTCGGACTGAAGTCGGGTTCATGCCCGCCGATCGGCGCTGTAGGCATCTTTGGCGCAGGACGCCCCAGGTCGGGGGTGCCGGAGCGGCGCTCAGAGCGCCTTGTCGATCAGTTGGGCGAGCTGCGGCTTGCCGACGGCGCCGATCTGGGTGCCCTGGACTTGGCCGCCCTTGAACACCAGCAACATCGGAATGCTGCGCGCATTGAAGCGGCGGCCCAGGTTCGGCTGGTCTTCGATGTTGACCTTCACGATCCGCGCGCGGCCGTCGTACTGGTCGGCGAGCTGGTCGAGGAAGGGCGCGATCATCTTGCAGGGGCTGCACCACGGGGCCCAGAAATCCACCAACACCGGCACGTCGGATTGCAGGACGAGGGCGTCGAAGTCGGCATCGGTGGCATGGGAAATCTTGTCGCTCACGGGAGTCTCCGGGGTGTGGACGGGCCGGGAATGGCGCGTCGGGCGGGTCTGGTCTGGGCCGACCGGGGCGGTCTGGCGATAGGCTGGTACTGATAGGCTGCTACACTGCGGGCTTGCATCGCCGGCTTCAAGGGGCCCGCTTCAAGGAGCGCTCCAAGGGTCGAGCACCACTTCGCAGAGGCCGGCAGTCTGCTGCCCCGCGACTCCCCACGCAAGCGCGACTCCCGGCTTCCCGCCGTCGCGCCGGCCCGTAGACAACGCCAGAGCATGAGCGATAAACCCCTAACCGACATCACTTTTTCCTCCTTCGAACTGCATCCGGCGCTGTTGGCCGGGCTCGAAGCCGCGGGTTTCACCCGCTGTACCCCGATCCAGGCGCTGACGCTGCCGGTGAGCTTGCCCGGCCGCGATGTGGCGGGGCAGGCCCAGACCGGCACCGGCAAGACCCTCGCCTTCCTGGTGACGGTGATCAACCGCCTGCTGTCGCGTCCAGCACTGGCCGAACGCAAGCCCGAAGATCCGCGGGCGCTGATCCTGGCGCCGACCCGCGAGCTGGCGATCCAGATCCATAAAGATGCGGTGAAGTTCGGTGCCGACCTGGGCCTGAAGTTCGCCCTGGTCTACGGCGGCGTGGACTACGACAAGCAGCGCTCGCTGCTGCAGGCCGGTGCCGATGTGATCATCGCCACCCCGGGCCGGCTGATCGACTACGTCAAACAGCACAAGGTCGTCAGCCTGCACGCCTGCGAAGTCTGCGTCTTGGACGAAGCCGACCGCATGTTCGACCTCGGTTTCATCAAGGACATCCGTTTCCTGCTGCGGCGCATGCCGGCGAGCACCGAGCGGCAGACGCTGCTGTTCTCGGCCACGCTCAGCCACCGCGTGCTGGAGCTGGCCTACGAGCACATGAACGACCCGGAAAAGATCATCGTCGAGAGTGAGTACATCACCAACTCGAAGGTCCGGCAGTTGATGTACTACCCGGCCGACGACGAGAAGATCCCGCTGCTGCTGGGCCTGCTGTCGCGCAGCGAGGGCGCGCGGACGATGGTGTTCGTGAACACCAAGGCCTTCGTCGAACGGGTCGCCCGCGCGCTGGACCGCGCCGGCTATCGCGTCGGTGTGCTCAGCGGCGACGTGCCGCAGAAGAAGCGCGAATCGCTGCTCAAGAAATTCCAGGCCGGCCAGCTCGAACTGCTGGTGGCCACCGACGTTGCGGCACGCGGTCTGCACATCGACGGCGTGAGCCACGTCTACAACTACGACCTGCCGTTCGATGCCGAAGACTACGTCCACCGCATCGGCCGCACCGCGCGTCTTGGTGCGGAAGGCGACGCGATCAGCTTCGCGTGCGAACGCTATGCGATGTCGCTGCCCGATATCGAGGCCTACATCGAACAGAAGATTCCGTCCGAGCCGGTCACCCGTGAGTTGATGACCTCGCTGCCGCGCCCGGAGCGCGAGCGTCAGGCGGTGGTGGAAGGCGAAGACGGCGACAGCGACGACAGCCTCAGCACGATCTTCCGCGAAGCGCGTGAAGCGCGCGCGGCCGACGACGCCAAGCGCGGCGGCGGACGCAGCGGTAGCGTTGGGCGCAGCAGCGGCGGTCCGGGTGGTCGCAGCAGCGGACCGCGCACTGGCGCACCACGTTCGTCGAGCGGCACTGGCAGTAGTTCCGGCAGCGGCGAACGTCGCGAGCGCACCCCGCGCACGCCGCGCGACCCCAATGCCGAGCCCAAGCCCGCCATCGCCCAGCCTGCCGTCGCGCAAGTCGCGGCGGCCGGCGTGCCGAATGCCGCCGAGAGCGAGCGCGGTCCGCGCAAACCCCGGCGGCGTCGCGGCGGCAAGCGCATTGATGGCGCCGAAGGCACGAATCCCGTCAACCAGGCGGTGCGCGCGCTGGAAACGCCGGCACCGGTGTCGGTGGGCGGCGCACAGCCCGCGAAATCCGGCGGCGAATCCAAACCGTCCCTGTTCGCGCGTCTGGGCAACAAGCTGAAATCGCTGGTCACCAAGCCGCCTAGAAGTCAACACTGAACCGACGACGCAGTAACCGCACATATTGAGCGCATGTTCTGATTTTCGTAAGCACCTATCATTCTGACTTCACAACTAATGAAAAAAATTTTATTTGGCATCTCACTGATGTTTTTTTTCGGAATCTTTTTTTGGTTATCTTCCAAGAAGAATGATTCGTACAGCACGCAATTGGCTGCGGACGCAAGTCCTGCACCAGCTTCCAGCACACCACTCAGCAGCGGAACGCTTCCTGTGACGGCACAGCCGTCCAATAGACGCATCGATATCTCTTCAAAAAATCTAGCCGAGGATTTTTCGGGACTCGAAAAAACTGCAAAGCATGACCCTGCTCTGGCATATGTGCTCGCTAAAGATTTGTTTGAATGCCGAAGACTTCATCAAAACATAGATGCAGCGAAATTATTGAACGAAGACAACGCAATCAACGATGAAGCCAAACATGAAATGACAAGGTCAATCGAAAGTCGCGCTGATCGTTGCGGCGACCTGACGAATGAGCAGATTGACGCATATGCAGACATGCTTGACTTCGCTGCTGCCTCCGGCATTGTCCGGGCGCAACTGGAGTACAGCGACCTCGTCGCAGAAAGTCTGTTAAGTCCCAAGGTGATTGCTGACCCAAAAAAAATCGACGCGTACAAAACAAAGAGCATGAAATATTACAATCTCGCCGCGCTCTCGGGAGAACGTGACGCTCTTCTAAAGCTTGCTCTCGCCCATTCGGATGGCATTTTGACGCAAAAAGACCCTTTTTCAGCGTACAAATATATGTACGCGCACAGCCTTTCAACCCATAGCTCCAGAACGCAATTGCTGTTGCAGCAACTGCAAAAGGGATTGAACCCAGAGCAAATTGAAGAGGCAACAAAGCAAGCGACTGCGCTCCATAAACGCTGCTGCGCTTAATCTGCCGTACACCTTAATTCTCTAAAACACCTGTTTTTATTAATTCTGCACAAGGAATAATAAATGAAAAAAAATGGTCGTATCTTTGCTGTTTTTGGCTGCTTTTTTATTTGCAGGGCATTCACACGCCCAATCAGTGGGGCGCTATACATGTAACGAATGCGCCTTGGCCGGGCCAACGCCTGATCTTGAAACAGTCATGTTTATAAGGACTGTAGTTAATTTGGATGTCAGCACATGGTGGAATAGCTCCACTCAACGCGGAAAAACAGTGACAATTTGTAATTCCTCGCTTTGTGCCGTGTATCAGTACCTAGCCAACGGTAACTTTATTCAGGCGGCGACTGCGCCAATCATCGGTGGTGGTGGTGGTGGTGGCATTGGTGGTGGCGGTGGTGGCGGCGGCGGCGGAATTACCGGCTACCGACCAATTTACAGAACGACAACGGTTTGCATTTCCGGCTACTGCGAATCCAGCACAGTCATCGTTGGTTTTGAACCAATCTACGGTCCAAATGACAACCTTCAGTAGTAGTCCACAGCTTCGTTCATGAGCTTGACCGGCGACTTCAAATGAACTGAAGTCGCCGAATTGCAATTGGCGCCACTCAGCTCCAAGCCTAGCAAGCAATTGCTAGAATTCTCAGGGGCAATTATGAGCAAACACATGAACATTGGTGGCTCGAATGATTCGGTCACACCTTCGACGCGCTCACTCAATCAGAAGCTCGGTACCTCGCCAAAACCGAGGACTTTGAGCGCATCCGAGATCGGATTGCTGCGGCAGAGTAAACGCGAGATCCGTATCACATCCGTGTCCGGAAGATTCCTTTCAAAGACGAATGAAAGTGCGCACGACCCGATGCCTCTGAAATCTTCCATGAAAAAACCCAAGTGATGCGCCGATCCGCATGACCGTCCTCCGCTTCGACAACGTCAGCAAGCAATATCCCGGCGGCCACGTCGCCCTTGCGGACGTGAGCTTTTCGGTGACTCCGGGCGAGATGCTGTTCGTCACCGGCCACTCCGGTGCCGGCAAAAGCACGCTGCTCAAACTCATCCATCTGTCCGAACGCCCGAGCACCGGCGCGGTGCTGTTCGGCGAGCGCAATCTGCGCAAGGTCGGCGGCCGCGGGGTGGCAATGCACCGGCGCGAGGTGGGCGTGGTGTATCAGGATCACCGCCTGCTGACCGACCGCACCGCGGCCCAGAACGTGGCGCTGCCGCTGATCCTGCGCGGCGTGCGCCGCGACGAGATCCGCAAGCGCGTGCGCAGCGTGCTCGACCGGGTCGGCCTGGGCGCGCGGCTGGACGCGCTGCCCGGCCAGCTATCGGCGGGCGAACAGCAGCGGGTCGGCATCGCCCGCGCGCTGATCGGCGAGCCGCAGCTGCTGGTGGCTGACGAGCCCACCGGCAATCTCGACCCCACCCTGTCGGCCGAAATCATGGCTCTGTTCGCCGCGCTGCACGAACGCGGCACCAGCGTACTGGTTGCCAGTCACGATCTGGGGCTGGTCAAACGGATGAAGAAACGTGTGCTGGTGCTGGATCACGGCCGGCTGCTGGACGACATCTCGCCAGAGGAACTGGCCGATGGCTAAGTCCGCCAAGTCAGCGACGTCCGGCGCCACGGTCGCCAAACCGCGATCGCGCGTCGCCGCCTGGGTCGAACACCACGGCGACAGCCTGCTCGCCAGCCTCGGGCGGATGCTGGGCAAGCCATGGGCGACGCTGCTCACGGTCGGGGTGATGGCCGTGGCGCTGGCGCTGCCGCTCGGGCTGGCGCTGGTGCTGGACAACGCCGCGCGGCTGGGCGGCAACATCGAACGCGCCCGCGAGATCGCGCTGTTCCTGAAGCCCGAGATCACGCTCGATCGCGCGAAGACGCTGGCGCAGAGCCTGCGCGCGCGCGGCGATGTCGCCGAGGTCGCCGTGCGCACGCCGGACGAGGGCCTGGCCAGCCTGCGCGGCGGCGGGGGCGGCACCGATGTCTATGCCGATGCGCTGGCAGCGGTCGGCGAGAACCCGCTGCCGAGCGTGCTGGTGCTGCGCCCAAGCGGCGACGAACGGGTGCTGGCGGCCGCGCTGGGCGCACTGCCGGAGGCCGATGTCGTCCAGCACGACGCAGTCTGGCGCGACCGCTTGGACCGCTGGCTGGGGTTCGGCGAACGCGTGGTCTGGGTGCTGGCGGCGCTGCTTGGCCTGGGCGCGCTGCTGGTCGTGGGCAACACCGTGCGTCTGGACATCCAGTCGCGGCGCGAGGAAATCGCGGTGCTGCAGTCGCTCGGCGCCACCGACGGCTTTATCCGTCGGCCGTTCCTTTATCTCGGCGCGTGTTACGGGCTGGCCGCAGGCGGGCTGGCGCTGGGCCTGCTGACCGCGGCCGAATTCGCCCTGCGCCAACCGCTGCGGGCGCTGGCGGACAGCTACGGCAGCGGTTTCGCCTTTGCCGGCTTCGAACCACTGCACGCTTTGTCTGCGCTGGCCGTCGCCGGCGCGCTGGGATGGCTGGGCGCCGGCGTGGTCACCGGACATTTTCTGCGTCAAACCAAGTTCAACTGAATTAAAAGTCTGTATGCTTTCGATTCGCAGTAGTGAATTCACACAAGGAAGATCTTATGAAAACGTCTAGAATTAAGTTGGTTTTAACGACTGTCACGTTCACTCTATTGGCAGCGACCTCTGGCGTTGGCGCATGTCCCGCGACTTGCTACAGCCAATATCAGCATTGTCTTTCAGTTGCCGGGACCAGCAATGCAGCGATTAAGCAATGCAGTTTCGATTATTTGGCATGCCAACTCGACACTGATGAATGCGAAATTCCATGATCCGAAGCATGTCCAGTATTTATGTAGTCACCGCCATGCGCGCATCAATACAATGCGGATAGAAAGCCGAGCGGGCGTTTGCACAATCGACCAGATAGCATGAAACCTTGTCATACCATGAAGGTTTCCTGTTCGTTGGCGTAATCTTCTATCGACGGCATAGCTGCTTTAGAGAGGCCGTACTCCAACCATTGATATGTGACCAAAGTCAAAATCGCGGTGCCAGCGTGGTCACCGAACATTTTCTGCGTCAAACTAAAGCCTGATGTGAATGTCTGGCGCAAGGTTGCGCCGCTCACCCCTTCCGCAACCCTAGCGACCGAATCCGACGCATGCCCGCCCACGATGTCCGCCACCTGACCACAGACACCCCACGGGTGATGGTGGTCGATGGTTCCAAACTGGTCCGCAGGCTGATCGGCGACATGCTGCAGCGCGACCTGCCGGGCGTGGAAGTGATTGGTTGCGCCGGTCTGTCAGAGGCCAAGGCGGCGCTGGAAGCCGGACCGGTCGATCTGGTCACCACCTCGCTGGTGCTGATGGACGGCGACGGACTGCAGGTTGCGCGCCATGTCCGCACCACCGCCGCGCAGCGCTACGTGCCGGTGATCGTGGTCTCGGGCGATGCCCAGGCGCATCTGGAAGCGCGCCGCTTCACCGAGGACGTCACCGACTATTTCGATAAGGCCGAAGGTTACGCCGCGCTGGCCGCATTCATCCGCGGGTACGTACAGCCGCAGCCGATCCCCGACGCCCGCGTGCTCTACATCGAGGACAGCATCACCGTCGCGGTGGCCACCCGGCGCATGCTGCAGGCCCACGACATCAGCGTGATCCACATGAGCCGCGGCGACGATGCCCTGGCCTATCTCAACGAACACATCGGCCAGGACGACGTTGGCGCCGATCTGCTGCTCACCGACGTGACCCTGGAAGGCGAAGTCAGCGGCCTCGACCTGCTGCGCGCGGTGCGCAACGATTTCGGCTACGGCAAGCGCCGCCTGCCGGTGCTGGTGATGACTGGCGACGGCAACCGCGACAAGCAGTCCAACCTGCTGCGCGAAGGCGCCAACGATCTGGTTTCCAAGCCGATCGAGGAACGCATGCTGATCACCAAGACCCTCTTCCAGCTGCGTATGGCGAAGCTGCCGGAGCGGGCGGCGGCCGATTGAACCTGGGGTCGAACCCGCGCGCGAAGCGGCGGCGGATCGAACGTTCCACGATATCTTCGCGACGCGAATCGCGCACAGCGTCCATGTCGTGCGCGGCGACGTTGGTGCATCATCCACAGCCCACTGTCCGCAAGGATTGACCACGTCATGGCTGACGACGACCGCATCAAACTCGAACCTTCCTGGAAAAGCCACATCGGCGATTATCTGCTGCGCGAAGAGATGACCGCGCTGGGTGCGTTCCTGCGCCAGCGCAAGTCGATGGGCGCGCGGATCTATCCGCCCGGCTCGCAGATCTTTTCCGCCTTCGACGCCACCCCGTTCGATGCGCTGAAAGTGGTGATCCTCGGCCAGGATCCGTATCACGGCGCGGGCCAAGCGCACGGACTGTGTTTCTCGGTGCGCCCCGGCGTGGCGGTGCCGCCGTCGCTGGACAACATCTTCAAGGAGATCCACCGCGATCTGGGCATCGCCCGGCCCGATCACGGAAACCTCACGCCATGGGCCGAACGCGGCGTGCTGCTGCTCAACGCGGTGCTGACCGTGGAAGACGGTCGCGCCGGTGCGCATCAGGGCAAGGGCTGGGAAGGGTTCACCGATCACGTCGTCGATGTGCTGAATCGCGAGAAGGAAGGTCTGGTGTTCCTGCTCTGGGGCAGCTATGCGCAGGCCAAGGGCAAGGTGATCGACACCGGCCGGCATCGCGTGCTGAAGGCGCCGCATCCTTCGCCGCTGTCGGCGCATCGCGGTTTCGTGGGCTGCGCGCATTTTTCTGCGACCAACGAATACCTGAGCCGCAAAGGCAAAACGCCGATCGACTGGTCGCTACCGCCGCGCGCCGCATTGCCGACGGATCCGCCCAAGGTCGACTGAGAACCTCGCCCAACGGTTCGACGCGCCCAGTGGATTGGACGATTGCAGCCGACTGCGTCGCCGTCGGGTTTTGCCCGGTGAGCAGCGAAACACCCTCCATGGCGCGATCCGATGCCCGACGACGGCACCGGATCGGTGCATCGCCCGAATGCCTCATCCACCGCTGCGGCTTGCTGCCATGCAACATGGATGGGCCAGAAGCCCTTGGTTTTCGCGCTGAATCATCGTTTTTATGCGATGGAAGTCACCATTTCCGGGATTGCATGCAGCAATCGTTGACAGCGCTGTCATGGGTCTTTGAGGATCGCTTCGAGCCCTGGGACTGGGGCTTTTCCCCACTTCTAAGGAGACGCACATGCGCAGCATCCACACCCTCGCGGCGACCGTCGTGCTATTGGCGGGCGTCGCCGCCCTGGCGCAGAACGCGCAGGCGCAGACGCTGGTGTGGCAGGACAACTTCAACGGCCCGTCCATCGACGGCAACAAGTGGATCTACGACGTCGGCAACGGCTGTCAGATCGGACTGTGCGGCTGGGGCAACGGCGAGATGCAGTACTACACCAGCCGTCCCGAGAACGCGCGCATCGCGAACGGCAGCCTGATCATCGAAGCGCGGCGCGAAGCCTTCCAGGGCAGCGCGTTCACCTCTGCGCGCCTGAAGACTGAAGGACGCATGCACTTCGAATACGGCACGCTGGAAGCGCGCATCAAGTTTCCGCAGGTCGGCAACGGCCTGTGGCCCGCCTACTGGATGCTGGGCACTATCGGCGTGTGGCCCGGCCGCGGCGAGATCGATCTGCTGGAAGCCGGCAACGCAGCCGCGATCGCCGATGGCGTGGCCAACCGCCGGATCGGCGCTGCGGTGCACTGGGACTACAACGGTTCGCAGGCCGATTACGGCCGGGACTACACGCATCCGACCAACCTAAGCGGCGGCTTCCATACCTATCGCATGACCTGGGACCCGCAGTTCATCCGCGTCTCCATGGACGGCACAGAATATTTCGAGTTCGCGATCTCCAACATCGAGGGCGCATCGCTGCAGGAATTCCACCAGCAGCATTTCCTGCTGCTGAATCTGGCGGTCGGCGGCACCTACACCGGCGTGACCACAGCGGCCGGCGTGACTGCGCCGCTGCCCGGGCGGATGGAGATCGACTACATCCGTCTCTACCAGAATCCCGGCAGCTCGCTGTACGTGGGTGCGAAGGCGGCGGCGCCGCGCGGCCGTTTCGGCGTGTTCACCGAGCAGGTGGGTCTAGCGGGCAAGCTCCACTACGGCCAGGACGCCGAACTGTATCTGTGGAACAACCTCACCCCGACCGCCACGCCGCCGTACGAAGGCAGTGCGGTGATGTCGTTCCGCGCGAACGCCAACAACTGGTACGGCATGGGCGTGTATTCCGGCTATCGCGACATGCGCAACTACCGCAACGGCACGCTGAAATTCCACATGAAGACCACCTCGCAGCATCCGTTCCGGATCGGCCTCAACACCTCGTTCGGCGACAGTTGGATCGGCTTCGCGCCGGGCGGCCAGCAGTACGGTCTGGTGCGCGACGGCACCTGGCGCGAGGTGTCGATCCCGTTCACTGCGTTCCACGACCTCGACCTGCAATCGGTGAAACAGATGTTCATGCTGGCGGCGGATCCACCCGGCGCAAACGTGGATTTCGCCATCGACTACGTCTACTTCCAGAGCCCATGATCGGCTCCGCAAAATCCCGCCGCGATGGTCTTTTCCGCATGATGTTCACGGCTTGATGCTTTCGACATGATGTTCCCGACATGATGTTCCCGACATGATCCACTCCGGACACACGGAGGCCGCCCTCCCCCGACATCGGCCTCCGTGTGATCCGACGTTCGCGCCGCGATCGCACTGCCCCACCGCTTTCGCCGGCAACCGTCTTCCCGCCAACACGACGCCCAATCCATGACGACTCCACAAACCCGCTGGTCCCAGTTCGGTGTGCTGATCACCGTATTCTTCTTCTGGGGATTCGTCGCCGCCAGCAACGACATCCTCATCCCGGTGTTCAAGCAGGCGTTCAATCTGACCCAGGCGCAAAGCCAGCTGGTATCGGTGGCGTTCTACGTGGCGTACACGGTGGGTTC
The DNA here is from genome assembly GCA_043765595.1 of Lysobacter sp. Classification (GTDB taxonomy): domain Bacteria; phylum Pseudomonadota; class Gammaproteobacteria; order Xanthomonadales; family Xanthomonadaceae; genus Lysobacter_I. The sequence continues at coordinate 20,789 of JAYUIZ010000289.1, forward strand.
GCTGATCTACGTCGGGGTATCCAAGGCGATCGGCATGGATCTGCTCAACCGCATCGGCTACAAGAACGGCATCTGCCTGGGTCTGGCCATTTCCGCGCTGGGCACGCTGCTGTTCTATCCGGCCGCCAACAGCGGGTCGTTCCATCTGATGATCTCGGGTCTGTTCGTGGTCGGCTTGGGCTTCTCGCTGCAGCAGATCGCCGCCAATCCGCTGGCGATCGTGATGGGCAATCCGCGAACCGGCTCGCAGCGGCTCACGATGGCCGGCGGCATCAACAATCTGGGCACCACCATCGGTCCGCTGCTGGTCAGCATCGCGATCTTCGGCAGCGTGGCTTCGGGCGGCACTACCGCCAGCATCGAGAGCGTGAAGACGCCCTATCTCATCCTCGGCGTCGCGTTCCTGCTGGTCGCCGCGCTGCTGAAATTCTCGTCGGTGCCAAACCATATCGACTTGGAAAGCGCGATCAGAAACGAAGCGCAGGACACCGACAAAGTGGTCCACAAATCATCGGCGCTGGGCTATCCGCAGCTGGTGCTGGGCATGGTGGCGATTTTCGTCTACGTGGGCGTGGAAGTGTCGACGATCAGCAATCTGCCGGCGTATCTGGAAGAGAGCCACGGCGTGCCGATCTCGTCTATCGCGCCCTACGTATCGCTGTACTGGGCCAGCCTGATGATCGGTCGCTGGACCGGCGCCGCAGGCGCGTTCAATGTCAGCAGCGGCGCACGCAACGCACTGATGCTGATCCTGCCCTACCTCGCCTTCGGCGTGTTCCTGGCGGTGAATTCCATTGCCCGCCACGATGTCTCGCAGTTCTACGGCTATGCGTTCGTGATCGTGGTGATGATCTTGGCCACCTTCGCCAGCCGCGGCAACCCAGCGCGCATGCTGCTGTATTTCGCACTGTGCGGCATCGTCGCGCTGCTGGTCGGCATGTCCGCCACCGGCAAAATCGCGGCGGTGGCCTTCATCAGCGTGGGCCTGTTCTGCAGCACGATGTGGCCGTGCATCTTCGCGCTGGCGATCACCGGGCTGGGCCGCAACACCAACCAGGGCAGCAGTCTGTTGATCATGATGATCATGGGCGGCGGCATCGTGAGCTGGATCCAGGGTTCGATCGCGGACAGCTACGGTATCCAGTTCAGCTTCATCGTCGGCGTGGTGTGCTTCGCCTACCTCGCTTTCTACGCATGGCGCACCACCCGCATCCTGCGCGCGCAGGGCATCGACTTGGACAAGATGGCCGCGTCCGACAGCCATTGATCCGTTTCGTTGCGATGCGAAAACGCCCCCGTCTCCGGGGGCGTTTTTTTGTGCGCCGTGCGCAGCGGATCATCCTGCAACGCGCATCGGCTCGCTGCAGTAGTCGCGCAGATACGCCGCATGCGCTGGCAACGTCGACACGGTCTTTTCGATCGGCACGCGGATGCGTTCGAGGAAATCGTGCAGTTCGGCGTCGCTCATCAGGTCCGCGGCCGGATGATGGTGTTTCGGCCGGATGCCCTGGCCCAGCATCACCTGGATCCATGAGTTCTCGGCGAACAGCTCGTTGCCTTCGCGGAAGACCCGCGCGGTGTCGCGGAACAGATCGATCCGGCGCTGCAGGCTGGGCGGCACCGCCATTTCCCGACAGGCGCGCCAGTACGGCGTGTCGTCGCGATCGGTCACCTTGTAGTGCATGACCACGAAATCGCGGATGCTCTCGATCTCGTCGGCGGCCTGGCGGTTGTATTCATCGATGTCCGGCTGGGCGACGACCTGCGGGAACATCTGCAGCAGCCGGATCACGCCGCGCTGGATAAGATGGATGTTGGTCGACTCCAGCGGCTCGATGAAACCGCTCGACAGGCCGATGGCGATGCAGTTGCCGCGCCAGACCTGGCGGCGCTGACCTGGCTTGAAGCGGATCACCCGCGGTTCGATCAACCTGCGGCCCTGGATCGAATCGAACAATTGCTGTTTTGCCGTTTCATCGTCCAGATGCTTGCTGGAAAACACGATGCCGTTGCCGACGCGGTGCTGTAGCGGGATCCGCCACTGCCAGCCGGCGTCGCCTGCGATCGAACGCGTGTAGGGAATCGCGTCGCGCACCGCTTCGGTCTGCACCGCGATCGCGCTGTCGTTGAACAGCCATTGCGACCAGTCCTCGTATTCGACGCCCAGGGTCTGCCCGATCAGCAGGGCGCGCAGGCCAGTGCAGTCGATGAACAGATCGCCCGCGACTTCGCTGCCGTCCGCGAGCCGCACCGCGTCGATCCAGCCGCTGTCGGGGTCGGCCTTCACGTCTACGATTTTTCCTTCGATGCGTTTCGCGCCGTGGCGTTCGCTGAAGGCGCGCATGAACTTCGCGTACAGGCCGGCGTCGAGATGGAAAGCGTAGTTCATGCCGCCGCGCGGCAGGTGCGCGAAGCGGTTCTCCTCGGCGGCGCGCAGCTCCAAGCAGTAGTCGCCGTAATCGCGCGCTAGGCCGCGAGCCTGCGCTTTCAGCCAGAAATGCTGGAAACCGGCGGTCCAATGGTCTTTGCCGGTGGTGCCGAAGGAATGGATGTAGCGATGGCCCGGCGCGCGCCAGTTCTCGAAGGCGATGCCCAGTTTGATCGTCGCCTGGGTTGCGGCCATGAACGCCTGCTCGTTGATGTCCAGCAGACGGTGGAAGGTCACCATCGTCGGGATGGTGGCTTCGCCGACGCCAACGGTGCCGATCTCCTCGGATTCGACCAGCACAATCTCGACCTGCAGGCCCAGTGTTTTCGACAGCGCGGCCGCAGTCATCCAGCCGGCGGTGCCGCCGCCGACGATGACCACGCGTTTGATCGGCCGCGATGCGGCATCGGGCATGGTGTGCATGGGCGCGTCGCGCTCCTTCATCGATTCAGGCGCTTCAGAAGCCGCGCGCGCAGTTCGCGCGCGGACGCGTCGTCAAGCGGCGCCAGCACCCGCCGCGCCGCTTCGGGGATGTGCGCGGCCACGTGGTCGTCGCACTCGAAAATATAATGGCGGAAGATGTCGTGCCAGATCGCGCGTTCGTTCGCGGGCAGGTCGCGGATACTCAGGATCGCGGTCATCAGCGCGTTCATCGGCGTGTCCATGTAGCCCGGCGTACGCCGCCACCAGTAGTTGACCAGCGCGTTGAACCCTTCGAGCGCCTCGATGTGATGCCACCACAGGCTCGGGATGAACAGCGCATCGCCCGGCGCGAGTTCGACGACGCAGGCGTGACGCAGCGCCTCGGCGAAACGCGGGAAGCGCGCGAAGTCCGGCGCGGCGAAATCGACGAGGCTGATCGCCTGCCCGGCCGGGGTGAAATCCAGCGGGCCGATGTACAGGTTAGGCAACTGCGCGGGCGGAAACAGCGTGAAGCGTCGCCGGCCGGCGACCACGCAGGCGAGATTGTCGGGCAGGTCCTGATGCGCGGCGATGCGCGTGCGGTTGCCCAGCCAGAGGCTGGCCAAGGCATCGGGCGCGACCATCCGCAGCGTCGCCTCAGGCAGCAGGCTTGGCAGCGTGGTTTCGATGGTGGTGGAACCCACGTAGAGCGCGGGCGGCGCGGGATTGTCGAGCTCCGCGGACAGCGCATCCAGCACGATCGTCAGGCGCTGGCGGTGCGAGGCGAAATTGAAGCCGCTCAGATCGGCGTTGTAGAAGAAGCGACCGTCGATCTCCGGCGGACCGATGAATGCGGTGACCGGACGGCCGACATCGAAACCGCGCAGATGCTCGATCGCCGCACGCGCGCCAGTCTGCGCCGCGTGCACCAGCGGCCAATCGGCTACGAAGCCGCGCAGCACTAGCGGACGCAGCGACGCGCGCACCGCGTCCGGCAGCACACCACTGTCGAATCCGCCTGCGAATTCGACGACAGGCTCAGGCGACGACATGGGTCCGCCGCACCCGCTCGATCAGATCGCGGAAGTGCGACAGCGACGCGATCGCCATGTAGATCGGTTCCAGATGGCCGTCGCGCTGCAGTTGCCCCAGCGCGGCGCCGTCCAGCTTGGCGAGGCGCTCCTCGTGCAGCGTGTAGAAACCGGCGAGACGGTGCTGATCGCCGTCCTCCAGTTCGACGTCGAGCACGAACGATTCCAGCAGCTCATCGCGCAGCAGCGCGTCGATGAAAGCGGGCGTGGCGCACGTGCCTTCGTGCAGCGCCAGCAGCGTCGAGGTGGCGCGATCGAGGAAGTCGGTGGTGCCGCCGTGGGTGCGGAACAGCGCTTCGCCTTGATCCAGTGAGACGCGCGGATGGGCGAGATCGATGTGCAGCATCGGCTCGCCATCGGCGGACATCCCGATGAGGAACGGCTGGCGTTCGACTGCCAGCGGCACGTAGCCCGCCTCCCAAATCTCGCCGGAGAGTGCATCGCCGGAGAGGGCATCGCCTGAAAGGGTATCGCGAGAAAGGGCATCGCCTGAAAGAAACAGGTTCTGGCCCTGGCGGAAGCCGAACAGCGCCACCGGCTGGAAACCGCCGTCGGCGGTCTTCTGGAACACGATGGGATAGTAGGCCTGCACGCTGCGGAATTCCGCCGGAAACGTCAGCGCCGCCATCTCGGCGTCGCCCCACGCCGCGCCGCGGGTCGCGACCACGCGCAGGTCGCGGTGATCGATATTATTCAGCAATGCGTGTCGGGGCGAAGCGTGTTGGGGCGGCGCGTGCTTGTGCGAAGAATGTTGTGGCATGACATTGCGTCTCAGATGCGCGACATGCCGCGCGTTCGGATGTGTTCGATCATCTCACGATGGCCCGGCAGCGCGGGCAGCATCCGCCGCGCCAGATCGGCAGCTTCACGCACGCTCGCTTCGGCATGTTGCAACGCGACGTCGTGCGCAGGCGCCACCCGGCCCTCTGGCCGGAAACCCATGCCATAGAGGATGTATTGATAGCTGGCCGACGGAAAGATCTCGTCGACCCGGTGCAGGTCGTAGCGCGACGGCGCGCGGTGCTTCCACAGCTGCAGCAGTTCGCGCAGGCGTTCGGGGATCGATTCCGGGCGCACATGATCACGCCAGTAGTCGCTGTCGGTGCGCCGGCTCAGCGCGTAGTGCAGTTTCAGGAAATCGATGACGCGCTCCCAGCGATAGGCGAACGCATCGTTGAACCTGCGCGCGACGATATCCATCGCGGCGCGCGTCGCCGGCATGTCGTCGGCGATGGCGGTGGCGGCCAGTTCCACCAGCACCAGCGACGAGGCTTCCAGCGGTTCGATAAAGCCGCTCGACAAGCCCACCGCCACGCAGTTGCGGTGCCAGAAGCTGCGGCGATACCCGGGATCGAAGCGGAGTTTCAGCGGCGCGGGCACGTCGTCGGCGCGCGGCCCGCCGCTGGCTTCGATGTGCGCGCGCAGCGTGGCTTCCGCGGCGTCGTCGGTGGTATGGGTGCTGGAATACACGTGGCCCACGCCGCGACGCGCGGACAGGCCGATGTCCCAGATCCAGCCGTTGCGCTGCGCGGTGGAGATGGTCTGGCAGGCGATGGCCGCGTCCGCCTCGGCGTACGGCACCTGCGCCGCCAGCGCGCGGTCGTTGAAGAGCACATCCTTGTGGCTGATCGTGCCGACACCGTAGTGCTCGCCCAGCAGCAAGGAACGCAGGCCGGTGCAGTCGATGAACAGATCGCCTGCGATCGCACCGTGCCCGCGGGTGCGCAGCGCCGCGATGTCGCCGTTCTCGTGCGAATCGATGCCGGTCATGTGATCGGACACGTGATTCACGCCCAGCGTCCGCACGCAGTGCTCGCGCAGGAACACGCCGAGCTTCGCGGCGTCGAGGTGATACGCGTAATTGGCCACGCCGGCGTATTCAGGCGTGGAGAACTGTTTCGGCGCCTTGCCCGCTGCGCACAGCTGCGGCTGAAAGCTGGTGAGTTCCGCGAACGGCACGCGGCCGTCGCGCGCCATCCACGCGGACACCAGATCCGCGTCCAGATAGCCTTGCGGCAGGACGAACGGATGGTAGTAGTGATCGTCGTCGCGATCTTCGCTCCAACGCACGAACTTCGACGCCTGCTTGAACACGGCGTCGCAGCTGCGGATGAAGTCGGTCTCGCTCACGCCAACGCGGCGCAGCGTGTCGCGCATCGTCGGCCAAGTGCCCTCGCCCACGCCGATGGTGGGCACGTCCGGCGATTCCAGCAGCGTCACGCGCAGGCCGTCGGGAGCATTGGCCCGATGCGCCGCCGCCAGCGTGGCCGCGGTCAGCCACCCCGCGGAACCGCCACCAACGATCACGACCTGTCGGACCGCTTCGTTCAAGATCGCTCACTCCCACGCATGTATGCGCCCGTCATCATGCCCCGCCGCGCACGCCGCAGGAAGCCTGCGACGTGCGCGGCGGCGACACGGCATCTCGGTCAACGGAAGTTGTAGCGCAGGCCCACCATGAATCTCGGTCCGGTCTGGGTGGCGTACAGCAGCTGGTTGCGTTGGCGGCCGTGCGAGCGCTGGGTCTCGTCCATCGCGTTGATCACTTCCAGCGACATCGACAACCTGTCGTTGAAGCGCCAGCCGGCGCTGAGGTCGAGCTGCCCGTAGGCTTCGACGTAGACCGGATTGGGCAGGCCCGAGCCGTCGAAACGCCCAGCGAGGAACTTGTCGCGCCAGTTGTATGCGCCGCGCAGCTGCAGCGGTCCGCGTTCGAAGAACGCCACGAAGTTGGCCGAATCGCTCAGCCCTTCCAGCGCGAACTGCTCGCCGAGATTGTAGTTGTCGTAGGTCAGGCCGGAATCGACGACGGTGTAGTTGGCCGACACGCCGAAGCCGCCCGGGAATATGTGCTGGATGTTCCATTCCCAGCCGTCGAGCGTCGCGGAACGCTGGTTAGCAGGTGTCGTCACTCGGAAGTTGGCGACCGGATCGCCGGGCTGGCCGGTGATGGTGCCGGTCGCGTTCCCGTTGGCGTCCACGCCCGTGCGGACCACGCCGGGCGAGCCGTTGCGGTTGTTGAGGATGTAGTTGCGGATGCAGACCACGTCCGCGGTGGGGCAGCCGGACGCGATCGCCTCATTCCAGAAGGCGCCGCCGATGGGCGTGCGCAGACCCGCGGAGGTATCGTTGAACGTGGTCACGCCGATGTAGTTGTCGATATTTTTGCGGAAATAGCCGACCGACATATAGCTGGACTCGTCGTAATACCACTCCAGCGACAGATCGAAATTGTCTGATAACAGCGGCTCTAACCCCGGGTTGCCCTGCCCGCCGCTGCCGCCGTCCACGCGCACCAGTTCGTTGAAGGTGCGGCCGCCCTGGATGTCGCCCCAGCCGGGACGTCCGATGGTCTGCCCGTAGCTGCCACGCAGGATCAGGTTGTCGGCGATGTCCAGGCTCAGGTCGAGGCTGGGCAGCCAGTAATCGTAATCGCCCTTGAGCGTGCTGTAGCCGGTACCGCTGCGCACCAGATTCAGTTCGTTCGCCGAGCCCCAGGCGATCGACGAATACGTCGGCACCAGCGCGGTGGATTCGACCTGGGTGCGCTCGTAGCGCACGCCCGCGGCCACGTGCAGCGGCATGCGCCAGTCGAACGTCGTGCTGTACTGCACATAGGCGCTGCGCGATTTCTCAGAAACGCGGCGATCGGTGGTGAACACGTCGGACCGCCGGTAGAGCGCATCGTCGCCCGCAGCGATGCCGGCGAGACGGCGCACGGTCTCGAAGTCGAAGGTGAAGAACTGATTGAACAGCGCCGGATTGCGGCTGGCGTTGAAGCGATCGAAGTACTGGCGGATCGTATCGGGGATCCACACGTTGTCCGGATAGTTTTGCGCGCCGGTGCCGCCCCAGGTGTCGCGCTGGACGTTGGAGAACGCGGTCCTGTTGTCGACATCGGTCAGGCCCACGCCGAAGTCCAGCTGCGACGCCTCGCCGAACTGCCATTCGCCGCCCACCTGTGCCTGATCCACATCGGAACGCATATAGCTGTTACGGAACGACGAGCCGGTGACCTGCATGCCGGCCGGATCGATGGTCGTCACGCCGGCGGGCAGGGTCACGCTGAGCACCGGGAAGGGCTTGCTGAAATCCACGGTCGTGGTGCCGCGAAAGAAACCGGCCGTGCCCAGCACGCTGTTCGAGCCGTACGGGCTGTCCGCGCCGGATTCGGCGCTGGAGCTGTGATAGTCGAACGTCAGGCCCAGATTATCGGTGATGTCCCATTCGAGGTTGAAGCCGAGCGACTTGTTCTCGTTCTTGGTCGCGAATTTCGCCGCGCCCATCGCCAGATCGCTGGTCGCCGGCAGGATGATTTCGGAGTAGACGTCCGGCGCGGAAACCGGGCCATCGGTCCAGGAGCTGGTCGAAGGACCGAAGTTGAACCACACCGACAGTTCGTTGCGCTGCTGCTGGATGCGGTTTTCGGAATAGGTGTAGTCGAGGGTCGCGGTAATGCGGTCGGTGGGCGCGTACTGCAGCGTCAGCTGGCCGTTGGTGCGCTGGCGCTGCACGCCGTTGACGCTGTAGCCGAAATTCTGCGGCACCGAATAGATGTCGTCCGGACCCGGGCGGTTGACGATGTTTTCTGAACCCGGCGATCCGGGCTGCGGGATCGTGCCCCAGTTGTTCTCGTCGCCGCGGAACGGGCGCCAGCCATTGGCGACCGACGCCTGGTTGTAGCCGAGGTCGCGCTCCTGATAGCTCGCAGTCAGCGCGATACCGAATTTGCCGTCGGCGTAGGTGTTACTGAAGATGCCGGAGATCTCGGGGGTGACGTCGTCGCCCTGGATCGCGTCGGGCAGATTACCGTTGGACGTGTCGTTGACCGTCTTGATGCCGACGTTCGCATGCAGCCCGGGGTTGTTCAGCGGGCGCGCGGTCTTGATGTTGATGGTCGCACCGATACCGCCGGTGGGCGTGCTGGCGCGGCTGGTCTTGAAGACTTCGATGCCGGAGATGGCTTCGGACGCGAGATTCGCGAAATCGAACGCGCGCGAGTTTGAGGCCGTGGTTTCGCCGATGCTGGAGGCCGGCATCTGCCGCCCGTTGAGCAGCACCATGTTGAAATCGGGGCCGACGCCGCGCACCGTCACCCGTGAACCTTCGCCGATCGAGCGGTCGATCGACACGCCCGAGATGCGCTGCAGCGATTCGGCGAGATTGGTATCGGGGAATTTACCGATTTCTTCCGCGGAGATGCCGTCGACCACGCCTTGGCCGTTGCGTTTCACGTTCATGGCCGAGGTGAGGCTGCCGCGGATGCCGCGTACCTCGATGACCTCGAACTCGCTGACATCCGATGCCTGCGCTTTCTCCTCGGAAGGAAGCTCGGCCGCGGCGGTCTCCTGCGCAGTCTGTGCGGTAGCGGACTGCGCCAGCGCCAGCAGCAGCGCGGTCGTCAGCAGTCGCTTCTTGGGTACGGCGTCCAACTGTTTCATCGATCATCCCTCCCCGGGATCTGCACGTGCGTTTTTTCGTTTTTGTGTTTTTTGCAGAACGGTTCGATACAAGCCGGTCCGATGCAAGCCAGCCGGATGGACGTCGGCGATCACATCCCCTCGCCGCAGCCACTCGCCGCAGCCACTCGCCGCAGCCAGCCCGCGAACCCCCATCGCCCGCTCTGTCGGCGCATTGAAAGTCAAATTGACAGCGTTGTCAAATTTGACTCGGCAAGACAACGGAAATAGGCGCTATTTCTTTTAAAATCAATTGCTTGTCAATGTTGCGATGCACAAAAAAACGGTGCACAACTGTGTCTTTCTGGGGTTGCGGCAGGGCCGCGGCGACGACAGCGGCAGATGCGGGGAAGCTTAGCCAGTCGCGGGCGCGGGGCCGGTGGAGCGCCGTAGTTGCAGCGCATACGGCACGTTGATGGTGGCGCCGCTGCCGGGGTTGCGGATCTCGGTCAGCAGC
>JAYUIZ010000290.1:0-7209 GCA_043765595.1 Lysobacter sp.
CGGTCGAAGAGATCAAGCGAGCGGGGCCGCTGTTCGAAGCAGCCGGCGCGCGGATGTTCATGCCGCTGCCGGTCAGCGCCGCGTTCCATTCGCGCTACATGGCCGATGCCGCGAAGGCGTTCGCGGAGTTCCTGGCGCCGCTGACATTTGCGGCGCCGAACACGCCGGTGGTCGCCAATGTCACTGCGCAGCCTTATCCGGTCGACGATGCGTCATCGTTGGTGAAGTCGCTGCTGGTGCAGCAGATCACTCACTCCGTGCAGTGGACGCAGAGCGTCCGCTATCTGATCGACAACGGCATCACCGCGTTCAGCGAAATGGGGCCGGGTAATGTGTTGACCCGTCTGGTGCAGCAGATCCAGAAAGACGCAGGCATCTGAGACACCGATGCCGAGGGCGCCATCGGCATGGTGGGCGCGCATTCATGCTCCCGTGGGATGCCGTGAATTCCTATGTGGCAGGCCCTGTCCGGGTGCCCGTTGCTAGCCTATGTGATTGATCTGTAATGCTCTTTTTGCTTGGGGCGAGCGCGTATAATGGCCGACTTTCCCAGCCGCCCCCTAGGATCCTGCCATGAGCATCGAACAGCTTGCCGACATCGCCCGCGCCATGGTGGCGCCGGGCAAGGGCATCATCGCCATCGACGAATCCAACGCCACCATCGCCAAGCGTTTTGAAGGCGTGGGCATCCCCAACAGTGAAGAGAACCGTCGCGCTTATCGCGAGATGCTGCTGACCACGCCGAACCTGGGCCAGCATATTTCCGGCGCGATCCTGTTCGACGAAACCATCCGCCAGTCCACGAAGGATGGCGTGCCGTTCACCAAGGTGATGATGGACAACGGCATCATCCCCGGCATCAAGGTCGACAAGGGCGTGCACGCGCTGTCCGGCTGCCCGGGCGAGCTGGTGACCGAAGGCCTCGACGGCCTGCGCGAGCGCCTGAAGGAATACGCCGCGCTTGGCGCGCGTTTCGCCAAGTGGCGCGCGGTGATCAACATCGGCGAAGACATCCCGTCCGGCACCTGCATCGAGGCGAATGCGCATGCGTTGGCGCGCTATGCCGCGCTGTGCCAGGAATGCGGCATCGTGCCGATGGTGGAACCCGAGGTGCTGATGGACGGCGACCACGATATCGAAACCTGCTACGAAGTCACCGAAGTCACGCTGCGTTCGCTGTTCGACGCGCTGTACCAGTTCAACGTCGACCTGCAGGGCACGATCCTCAAGGCGTCGATGGTGATCTCTGGCAAGGGTTGCGACGAGCAGGCGTCGGTGGATGAAGTCGCCGACTACACGCTGATGTGCCTGAAGTCGAACGTGCCGGCGATCCTGCCGGGCATCGTTTTCCTGTCGGGCGGCCAGAGCGACGAGGACGCCACCGCGCACCTCAACGCCATGAACGAGATCGGCGAGAATCCGTGGCCCTTGTCGTTCTCCTACGGCCGCGCGATGCAGTCTGCCGCATTGAAGATCTGGTCGCAGGATCTGGTCGGCAATGTCGGCAAGGCGCAGGAAACCGTATTCGCCCGCGCCCGCGACAATGGCTTGGCCGCGCTGGGCCAGTTGAACGATTGATCCGCGGGATGGCGCCCCGCGGCGATCCGCCGCAGCCATCGCGAAGTTTCACGGAACGCCGGCCTTGTGCCGGTGTTCTGCGTTGGTGAGGGCGCTTGGTGTCTGTTTGAATCGGCCGGTTTAACCGGATGAAATGTTTTTCTTGCGGTGGACATGGCAAGCACGCTGGAATATCGAACGGGCGCCCACGCGTTTCCGCCGCGCGATGCGGTTTTCTCCGCATGTTTTCTCCGCATGGTTGCGGTCGAAGACATCCATCGCGATCTCCGACAGTCTTTTAAGCGCCGCGACCAGCGTGACGACGTTGGCAAGGATCAGGGTGTGGGCGGATGAGCGGGCCGGCGGAGTCATGGGCGCTGCCTGAGCCATTGCGTCGACGCTGGCATAGGTATGGAGAAAATTTGCCATGACGAAACGCTGTGTTGCCGAAGGGTCGCATCACATAGGCCAAAGGTCACGACTCCATGCGATCTATGGGGGAATACGACGCATTCCGCGTTGAATACAGCAGGCCGCCACGTGACGCACATGCGGCCATCGCAAAGCTGCCGCTACAATCGCCCGGACCGTTCTGCCGGCCGCCACGATGCCTCGTTCTAATTCGCATGTTTCCACTTTGCATGTTTTGCCTACGGATGCTTTCGGCTCGGACGCCCTGAACCTATACGCCATGATCGCCGGCGCTCGGCGATGGTGGCGCGTGATGGCGCCGTCCTGTCTGGCGTTGATGCTCGTGGCCTGCGGCAGCGGCGACAAGGCGCCTGCAGGCCCCGCTGGCGGGCAGGGCGGCGGCGGCGACCGGCCGATCCCGGTCACCACCGTTCGCCTGCAGCCGCAAACCTTCGCCGAACGCATCTCCGCCATCGGCACCGTGAAGGCGCGCGAATCGGTCACCGTGACCGCGAAAGTCAGCGAGCTGGTGCAGCAGGTGCATTTCGATAGCGGCGATGAAGTGCGCGCCGGCGCGGCGCTGATCACCTTGTCCGATCAGCAGCAGCGCGCCGCCTTGAACGAGGCGCAGGCCATGGCCGACGAGGCAGATCGCCTCTTCCGTCGCCAGAGCGAACTCGCGCAGCAGCAGTTGATCTCGCGCTCGCAGTTGGATACGCAGCGCGCCATGCGCGACTCCGCCAACGCGCGCGTTGCCCAGATCCGCGTGCAGTTGGCCGACCGCGTGATCCGTGCGCCGTTCTCCGGCGTGCTCGGCCTGCGTCAGGTCAGTCCGGGCGCACTGGTTATGCCCGGCACGCCGATCGCAACGCTGGACGAACTCGCCCGCGTGTATGTGGATTTTCCGCTGCCCGAATCGCAGCTGTCGTTGGCGACCCGGGGTCGCGCGATCACCGGCACCGCGGCGGCGTATCCCGGTCGTGGCTTTGATGGCGTGGTGGCCATCGTCGATGCGCGCGTTGACCCTGCGACCCGCGCGGTGACCGTGCGCGCCGATCTGCCCAATCCTGATCGCCTGCTGCGTCCCGGCATGATGATCAACGTCACCCTACCCAGCGCCGAGCGCCAGGCGCTGATGGTGCCGGAGATCGCGGTGGTGCAGGTAGGGCGCGACAGTTTCGTGTATCGCGCGAAGGACGACGGCAGCGTCGAACAGGTGCGGTTGACGCTTGGCGCGCGCGGCGACGGCAAGGTCGAGATCGTCGAGGGTGCCAAGGCCGGCGACCGGATCGTGGTGGACGGCACCGGCAAGCTGCGTCCCGGCGCGAAGATTGCTGAAGGCGCGGCCGCGTCGCAGCCGACACTCGCTGCCGAAGCGCAGACGCCGCAGACAGCCGAGCCTGTCGGCACCGGGGGTGCGCCTGTAACGGACATCCCAGCCGAAAGCATGCCCGCCAAGGATTCGCCCGCCGCCGTCCCCGCCCGGAGCTGATCGCCATGCGCCTGTCCGATATCTCGATCGAACGTCCGGTCTTCGCGACTGTGCTCAGCTTGCTGTTGATCGTGCTCGGCGTGATGTCGTACACGCGGCTCACGCTGCGTGAGCTGCCGGCCATCGATCCTCCCGTGGTGTCGGTGGATGTGACCTACCCCGGCGCGTCCGCAAGCGTGGTCGAAACTCGCATTACCCAGGTGCTGGAGGATGCGCTGGCCGGCATCGAAGGCATCGAAAGCCTGCAGTCGCGCAGCGTCAACGGCCGCGCGTCGGTGACCATCGAGTTCACGCTGGACCGCGATATCGAAGCCGCGGCTAACGACGTGCGCGATGCAGTCAGTCGCGTCGCCGACCGGATGCCGGAAGAAGCGGATCCGGCCGAAGTCGAAAAGGCCGACAGCGATTCGGAAGTGATCATGTGGTTGAACATGAGCTCGACCCGGATGGACACGCTGCAGCTCACCGATTACGCCGACCGTTATGTTGTGGATCGCCTGTCCGCACTGAACGGCGTGTCGCAGGTGCGCGTCGGCGGCCAGCAGCGCTACGCGATGCGCATCTGGCTGGATCGCGACGCGCTGGCTGCGCGCGGCCTCACCGCGAGCGACGTGGAAACCGCGCTGCGCGCCGAGAACGTCGAACTGCCCGCGGGGCGGATCGAATCGGAGAACCGCGACTTCACGCTGCGCGTGGAGCGCACGTACCTCAAGCCCGAGGATTTCGCGCAGATTCCGCTGGGTAAGGGCGCCGACGGTTACGTTGCGCGCCTGGGCGATGTGGCCCGCGCGGAGCTGGAATCGGCGGAGCGGCGCGCGTATTTCCGCAGCAATGGTACGCCCAACGTGGGGCTGGGCATCGTCAAGACCTCCACCGCCAACAGTCTGGATGTCGCTCTTGCGGCGCGCGCCGAGGCCGAGCAGATCCAGAAGAATCTGCCCCAGGGCACGCGGATCTTCGTCGCCTTCGACAGCACTATCTTCATCGAAGCCGCAGTGGATCGCGTGTGGGCGACGCTGTTCGAGGCGATCGGTCTGGTGCTGCTGGTGATCTGGCTGTTCCTCGGCAGCGTGCGCGCCGCGATCATTCCAGCGGTGACCGTGCCGGTGTGTCTCATCGCCGCGTTCATCGCGCTGTACGCCTTCGATTTCTCGATCAATCTGCTGACCCTGCTGGCGCTGGTGCTGTGCATCGGTCTGGTGGTGGACGATGCCATCGTGGTGCTCGAAAACATCCAGCGCCGCGCGGACCTGGGCGAGCCGTCGCTGGTCGCGGCCAAGCGCGGCACCAGGCAGGTGGCGTTCGCAGTGATCTCCACCACGGCGGTGCTGGTGGCGGTATTCCTGCCGATCGGTTTCCTCGAAGGCAACACCGGGCGACTGTTCCGCGAGCTGTCGGTGGCGTTGGCGGCGGCGGTGGCGATCTCCGCGCTGGTCGCGCTGACGCTCACGCCGATGATGTCCTCCAAGCTGGTGCGCCCGCATTCCAGCAAGAAGCCGAACCGCCTGCACAGTTGGGTTTCGAAGCAGCTCGACCGGGTGACGCGCGGCTACCGCAGCCTGCTGGAGCGCACGATCCGGCGCGTGTGGATGTTCGGTGCGTTGATGATTGCTGCGCTGGTAGCCAGCGTGTTGTTGTTCAAGTTCGTGCCGAGCGAACTGGCGCCGCCGGAGGATCGCGGCGTGTTCTTCGCGTCGGTGGTTGGGCCGGAGGGCGCGGGTTTCGACTACACGGTTGGCCAAGTCCAGCAGGTGGAAGAGATCCTGCTCAAGCAGGTCGGCGAAGGCAAGCCGATGCAGCGCGTGAATACCCGCGTGCCCGGCGGTTTCGGCGCCAGCGAGGAAATGCATACCGGCCAGGCGATCGTATTCCTGCAGGACTGGAACAAGCGCGACATCACCACCGATGACGTGGTGCAGATGGTTCGCAAGGATCTCGGCGCACTGACCGGCGTGCGCGTGAATCCGCAGGTCCGCACCGGCTTGACCCGCGGCGGCGGCCAGCCGTTTCAGATCGTGTTGGGCGGCCCCGAATATGGCGAACTCGCGCAGTGGCGCGACCGGGTGCTCGCGCGGATGGAGAAGAATCCGAATTTCTTTGCCGCCGATTCCGACTACAAAGAAACCCGGCCGCAGATGCGGGTGCTGATTGATCGCGCCCGCGCCGCGGATCTGGGCGTGTCGGTGACCGAAGTCGGCCGCACCCTGGAAACGATGATGGGCAGCCGTCGGGTCACCACCTTCGTCGACAACGGCGAGGAATACGACGTGATCCTGCAGGCCGAACGCGCCGCGCGCGCCACGCCATCGGATCTGTCGGCGATCCAGGTACGCGGCAACAACGGCGAACTGGTCCCGTTGTCCAACCTTGTCACCATCACCGAACTTGCCGAAGCCGGCAGCCTCAACCGCTTCAACCGCCTGCGCGCGATCACCATTTCCGCGGGCCTGTCGCCGGGCTATCGCCTCGGCGACGCCATCGAGTGGGCCAATCAAGTCGTGCAGGAAGAATTGCCCGATACCGCGCAGATCGACTGGAAGGGCGAATCGCGCGAATTCCAGAAAGCCGGCGGCGCGGTGCTGCTGACCTTCGCGCTGGCGCTGCTGGTGGTGTATCTGGTGCTGGCGGCGCAGTTCGAGAGTTTCATCCACCCGCTGGTGATCATGCTGACGGTGCCCTTGGGCGTGCTCGGCGCGCTGCTGGGGCTGTGGGTGGCGGGCAGTACGCTCAACCTGTTCAGTCAGATCGGCATTGTGATGCTGGTGGGGCTGGCAGCGAAAAACGGCATTCTGATCGTCGAATTCGCCAATCAGCTGCGCGATGAGGGCAGGGAGATCGGCGAAGCCATCATCGAATCCTGCGTAGTGCGCCTACGCCCGATCCTGATGACCTCAATCGCCACCATCATGGGCGCGGTACCGCTGGTCGTCGCCGGCGGGCCTGGCTCGGCCAGCCGCGCCACCATCGGCATCGTGGTCATCTTCGGCGTGGCGTTCTCGACCCTGTTGTCGCTATTCGTGGTGCCGGCGTTCTACCGCCTGCTCGCGCCGTTCACGCATTCCCCCGAAGCGGTGAAGCACGCACTCGAGAAGTTGGAAGAGGAAACGCCGCAGGCCGGCGGCCACGCCTGATCGCGTGATTCGCGGCCGCTTGATTCGAGTCGTCCCGCACTGGGGCGGCGCATCGGCGGCAGCGAGCAGTCAGAACGATAAGGCCGCGTTCGCCGTCGCTGAAAGACAGTTGATTGGCCTCGATGGCATCAGCGATGAAGGAATTCCAGAACCGTGGGTTCCGGTTCGGCGGTAGGTAGTTCCGGGCCCGCGGCGCGATGGATGGCGCCATCGATGCCGCCGCCTCCGGATAGCGCCTGATTGGCGGCATTGACGATGGCATCGACGGCGAGCGTGGTGATATCGCTGCACACGACTTCGATCTGCATGTAGGGGTTTCCGAGAGGTCGTTGGCCGGTTGCCGGCGCAGCCCTCATCGGCGCGCTATGCTGCGCGGGTCGCTTCCGGAGAGCCGCCCATGACCAGCCAGCAAGTGCCGCCTTCGGTGATCGCCGCTTTGCAGCGCGGCGACAAAATGGGTGCGATCAAGCTGTTGCGCGAGGCCAGCGGCGGTGATCTCAAGTCGGCGATGGCGATGATACAGAACCTCGCCGGACGCATGGCCGAGCAGCAGAACGGCGGTAGCGACCAGTCCGGCGATCACAGCGGACCTCATCATCTCGGCGCGACCGCGGCGCA
>JAYUIZ010000291.1:0-7179 GCA_043765595.1 Lysobacter sp.
AACGGCCAAAGCCAATGGCCACTGCCCGCATGCATGGCTGACCGACGTGCTCACTCGCCTACCCACGACACTGGACAAGGACATCGGCGAGCTGCTGCCGCATTGCTGGAAACCAGCTGCGTCAAGGTGAGGTGGGCGGACGCTTACGATGGATTGCCAGCGGAACAACATGGTTTCGAGCCGGGTACGCAGCCCCGCGTCAAAGTCGGCCAAGTTATGACCACCGCGGCGCTTCAACATGAGCGGCAGCGCACGAGGAGCCGGTTGCCCCGAGGCTTCAGGCAGCAACGCGAGATCGATCCTGGCGGCGATCACTTGGAACCGCGCCTGGCGCATCGGGTTCTCGCCCGGCATCCACCCGGCCATGAGGTCGAGCACGCCGACCTGCGCTGTACGCTGGATGCCTTGACGGTGATCTCGCCACCGGTCACCTCATCGAGCAGCGTCACTTCGCGCAGGCGCACGCTGACAACGCTCGGGTCCAGGGGTAGAGGGAGCGGTTCGCGCACATAGTCCAGCACCATGGGTTCATCAGGCGGAAGAAGTCGCCCGCGCATCCGGCAGGCGGCATCGAACAGATCGCGGTAGCGCAGGTACATCCACAGCGCGCACTGGGCCGGTGCGTCCGCTAGATGCAAGGCATTCACGTGTCCCGGGTGAACGGCGACGATCGCGCGCAGTGCGTCCAAGCCGGCTTCATCGGCCAGCAGAGCGACTTGATGGAGGCCCGCCAGAATGCGGGTACGAACCGAATGCGGCGCGCGCTCGATCTCGACCACGATGCGCAGCGTCTCGCAAGTGTTGCCGTCGGCATCGACGGCGTGCAGCTTCAGGCCGCACTGCGCCAGAAAGTCGAACAGCACTTCGTCCGGCGGGATTTTCAGGAGTACATCCAAATACATCACAGGGCTGGACACGATTAGTCTCCAGCGCAAACCTCGACCTCACATCGACGATCCCCTTAGCCGACAAAACGTACTGCAGATCCGCGCTTTTCTATCTCAGTTGTAGAAATCAGGATTCTAGGGGCAGCCTCCAAATTGTCAATATTTCGTTAATTTAACCTGGTGGGTGAGCTGCCAGCCGTGCCTGTCTCCCTTGAAGACCTGCGGTTCTTCCGCAAGTATGTCAGCATGGATACGGCCGACAAAAACCGATTCAGGGAAATTGTCGATCTGTCTGACAACCCACCTGCCAACCGTGCGGAACGCGCGCGATAAAGTATAAACATAGCAGCACCCTCACTTTGGCAGCAGCGCCAAAAAACGGTCACGATCCGGTACGGACTCGGCATTGATGATGACGCTTTTCCGTGTGAGAAGCCCAGCGGAAACAGGGTAAGGAACTCGCTATTTTTTCATTAGAGGCCGTCGTCGCGCAGCTTCAGACCGACGCCGGATTCGGTCACGATCCAGCGCGGCGCGGCGGCATCGTCGCCGAGTTTCTGGCGCAGTTTGGCGACCAGAATGCGCAGGTAATGGGTGTCTTCCTCGTGGGTCGGTCCCCATAGTTCGCGCAACAGCTGCGGCTGGGTGACGACTCTGCCGGCATTGCGCGCCAACAGCGCCAGCAGCGCGAACTCTTTGCGGGTGAGGTTGGCCTGATGTCCTTCCACGAACACCTCGCGCCGGGCCAGATCGATTCGCAGCGCATCGAATGCATACACCGGCGAGTCGTGCTCCGCGCCGATGGTTGCAGCGCGGAGCAGGGCGCGGATACGCGCCATCAGTTCCTGCACGCCGAACGGTTTGGTGACGTAATCGTTGGCGCCCGCGTCCAGCGCGCTGACTTTTTGCGACTCATCCGCGCGCACCGTGAGCATGATGACCGGCACCTGCGACCATTGCCGGAGTTCGCGCAACACCTCATGGCCGTCGCGGTCGGGCAGGCCGATATCCAGAATCACCAGATCCGCGCCCTGCGTGGCCAACGCGGCCAGGCCGGTCTCGCCGTTTTCGGCCAGATGCACCACGTAACCCTGCGCACGCAGGCTGATCTCCAGAAACTTGCGGATCTGGGGCTCGTCGTCGATGACCAGAATGCGTGACGGAAGCGCGGTCATGGTGGGCCGGAGGAAGCGGGCTGCAGTCTGGGCAGGGTCATCCGGATCGTCGTGCCGCGGCCGTGTCCGCCCGGCAGGGCTTCGACGCTGCCGCCGTGGGCACCGATCATGCCCTGACAGATGGTCAGGCCCAGGCCGGTGCCTTCGCGCCCGCGGTCGCCGCGCTCGACGCTGTAGAACATGTCGAAGATGCGCTTGCGTTCGTCTTCCGGAATACCCGGGCCACTGTCGGTCACATCGATCCGCAGCGCACCGCTGTCGTCGTTCATGGCCTCGATCGTAACGGATGCGCCGGAAGGCGAGAACTTCGCCGCGTTTTCGATCACGTTGAACAGTGCCTGTTCCACCAGCGCGGGATGGACCCACAGCGGCTCAAGACCTTCGGCAATCCGCCGTTCGCAGTGTACGCCGTGCTGATAACGCTGCAGGCGGGTGACGGCCGAGCCGATCAATTCGTCCACGCCGATCCAATCGCGGTTCAGCGACAGGCCCCCGTGTCCCAGCCGGGTCATGTCGAGCAGATTCTGGATGTAGCGGTCCAGACGCTCGCCTTCAACGCGGATGGTGTCGAGCAGATCGGCGCGGTCCTTTGCGTCCATCTGTGCGCCGTAGTGTTCGAGACTCGACGCCGAGCCGATGATCGACGCCAACGGCGAGCGTAGATCGTGCGACACCGAGGACAACAGCGCCGAGCGCAGCCGCTCGGTTTCGCCGGTCACGCGCGCGTTCTCCAGTTCGGACACCAGCCGCGTGCGCAGCACGGCTTGAGCGATATCGTCGATCATCGCTTCGGCCAGCCGACGCTGCTCGGAGGTCAGCCGGGTCATGCCGGGCACAAAGCGCAGACCGACCACGCCCAGCGTATCTGCAGCGCCCTGCAGCGGTAAAAACCACCAGTCCACGCTCGACAGCGTATCGGTGTAGCGACCGGCGGGCTGACCGTGTTTCAGGGCCCAGTCCGCCGCCGAGCCGGCTTTCTGATCGATGCCCACCTCCGCGCTGTGCGGCAGCGGCTCATCGCCAAGATGCACCACCACATCCGCATCCAGTGCGCGTCGCAGTGCAAAGCGTGCGGCCTGCCCGACCTGCTGTGGGTCGGCGGCGCTGGCCAGATCGCGGCCCAGCGACTGCAGCGCGGTCGCATGTGCGTTGGATGCGCGCAGCGCAATCACCTGCGAACGCAGTTTCGCGGCCATCCGGCCGGCCAGCAGCGCCGCGCCCAAAAACAGCAGTACGGTCGTCACCCCGCGCTGCGCGCTGATATACAGAGTGAAGCGCGGTGCGATGAAGAAGAAGTTGTAGGCCAGGAAGCACAGCACCGCGGCCAGCACCGCGGCCGCCATCCGCGTGCGCGTGGCCACGATCAGCACCGCGACGATGAAGACCATCGACAGATCGGTCAGCCCGAGCCAGCGTTCGGCAATTCCGGCCACCACCACCGCCAGCATCGAGCACAGCACCGCGAAGCCCATGTCGCCGGCGCGCAGCGTGTCGCGGGTGTCGCCGAACGAACGCCGCGCCTGCGCGCGCGCCTCCGGTGAACTGACGATGGTGAGTTCGTAGTGGGCACCACGCTGCAGCAGCTGCTGGGTGTTGGTGCGGTTGAGCATGCGCGCGAACGGCCGCTCGCGCGTGCGCCCGACGATGATCGAGGACGTGCCGCTGCGCGCGGCATGGTCGAGCAGAGCATCGACCACGTTGGACCCATGCAGCAGTTCGGTGCTGCCGCCGATACGGCGTGCCAACGCGAACGCGCGCTCGATCTCCTGCTGCGCGGCGGGTCTGGATTCGCCGATCTGCACGCTGACCACGGTCCAGGGCGCATCGCGCCGCTCCGCAATGCGGCGCGCGATCCGCACCAGATACTCCGACTGTCCGCGCCCGGCGATCGCCACCAGCACCTGTCGACGCAGGTTGAGCGATTGCCCGCCGCGCGCAGTCTGGGTTTCGCGCAGATCGCTGTCGACGCGGTCCGCGGCGGTCTGCATCGCCAGTTCGCGCAGCGCGGCCAGATTGGCCGGCACGAAATACGATTGAAGCGCCTGCGCCGCATGCTCGGGCAGATACACCTTGCCTTGATGCAGGCGTTCGATCAGTTCGTCCGGCGGCAGATCCACCAGCACGATATCGCGCAGCCGGTCGAACACCGAATCCGGAACCGTTTCGCTGACCCGCACGCCGGTGATGCGGTGCACGACATCGTTGAGGCTTTCGAGATGCTGGATGTTGATCGTGGTGTGGACATCGATGCCCGCATCCAGCAGCTCCATCACATCCTGCCAGCGCCGCTCGTGGCGGCTGCCGGGCGCGTTGCGATGCGCCAGTTCATCCACCAGCGCGACCTGCGGCCTGCGCGCCAGCAGCGCATCGAGATCCATTTCTTCCAGAACGCGATCGCGATAGGCCACCGATCGGCGCGGCAACACTTCCAAGCCTTCCAGCATCGCCGCGGTATCGACACGGCCGTGGGTTTCCACCAGCCCGATCACAAGATCGACCCCGCGTTGCTTCAACTCGCGTGCGCGACTCAGCATCGCATAGGTCTTGCCCACACCCGGCGCGGCGCCAAGGAACACCGTCAGCCGCCCGCCGCGCTGGCGCTTGAGTTCGCCGATCAAAGCGTCGGCCTGCTGTTCACGCTGCGCAGCGCTGCGGACATCGTTCATGGGGTCATTGTCGCGCGGCGGTCACGGCAGCGCATCCAGCGCCAGATTGAGTTCGACCACATTGACCCGCGGTTGGCCCAGCACGCCGAACTGCCGCGGTTCGAGTGTGCGTTCGACCAGCTCGCTTATCGCAGCGACGGGGAGACCTCGGGCTTTGGCGACGCGCGCGGTCTGCACCTGCGCGGCGGCCGGTGAGATATGCGGATCCAAACCGCTGCCGGAGCGGGTTGCAAGGTCAGTCGGCACCTGCGAAGGCGCGATGTTTTCGCGCTTGGCAACCGCGTCGATCTGCTCGCGCACCGTCTGGATCAGATCGGGATTGCTCAACGCCTGGTTGCTGCCGGCTGCGGCCATCGGGTCGTAACCTGCGGCCGATGGACGTGGATGGAAATAGCGCGCATCGGCGAAAGGCTGCGCGACCCATCGCGATGCGGCCGGCTTGCCGTCGCGCGACAGGATGCTGCCGGTCGCTTGATGCGGAAACAGCAATGATCCAAGCGAAGCCACGGCAGCGGAATACGCGAAACCGAAGCCCAGCAGCGCGACAACGGCCATCGTCAGCGCTGGACGCCACGCGCCTCGGACGATCAGCGTGTGTGGGGAAGAGGTTTGCATTTCAAGCTCCGAATGCGGACAGCAACAGGTCGATCAATTTGATGGCGATGAACGGCAGCAGCATGCCGCCGACCCCGTAAAGCAGCATGTTCCGGCGCAGCAGCGACACCGCGGTGGCCGGACGGAAACGCACACCTTTCAGCGCCAGCGGAATCAGCGCCGGAATGATCAGTGCGTTGAAGATCAGCGCCGCCAGCACCGCATTGCGCGGGCTGGACAGCTGCATGATGTTCAGCGCCGCCATCGACGGGATGGACGCGGCGAACATCGCCGGCAGGATTGCGAAATATTTCGATACGTCGTTCGCCAGCGAAAACGTGGTCAGCGCACCGCGGGTGATGAGCTGCTGCTTGCCGACTTCCACCACCGCCAGCAATTTCGCCGGATCGTTGTCGAGATCGATCATGTTGCCGGCCTCCTTCGCAGCCTGGGTGCCGGAATTCATCGCCAGCCCCACGTCGGCCTGCGCCAGCGCCGGGGCGTCGTTGGTGCCGTCGCCGACCATCGCCACCAGCCGGCCTGCGGCCTGTTCTTCGCGAATCCGCGCCAGCTTGTCCTCCGGCCGCGCTTCGGCGATGTAGTCGTCGACGCCGGCTTCCGCCGCAATCGCCGCCGCCGTCAGCGGGTTGTCGCCAGTGATCATCACCGTGCGGATGCCCATCGCGCGCAGCCGCGCAAAGCGTTCTTTCACGCCGTGTTTCACCACATCCGACAGCTCGATCACGCCGAGCACGAACGCACCTTCCGCCACCACCAGCGGTGTGGCGCCGCCGCGTGCAATTTGTTCCACGCGCGCACTGAGTTCCGCCGGCACGCTGCCGCCGAGCGACTGCACATGGCGGGCAATGGCGTCGCCGGCGCCTTTGCGGATACTGCGCGCCAGCGTGCCTTCGCCTGCGGGCAGATCCACGCCGGACATCCGCGTCTGAGCGCTGAACTGCACGAAATGCGCGCGCTCGGGATCGACCGGCACCGCGCCCTGCGCCACCGCCAGCTTCACCACCGACTTCCCTTCCGGCGTGGGATCTGCCAGTGAAGCCAGCATCGCCGCATCGCGCAATTGCTCAGCTGAAATGCCGCTGACTGCATAAAAACGCGTGGCCTGGCGATCGCCGTGGGTGATCGTGCCGGTCTTGTCGAGCAGCAGCACGTCGACATCGCCGGCGATTTCGACCGCCTTGCCGGACTTCGCCAGCACATTCGCCGACAGCGCGCGGTTCATGCCGGCGATGCCGATCGCCGGCAACAGGCCGCCGATGGTGGTCGGGATCAGGCACACCAGCAGCGCGATCAACAGCAGCGGATCGAGAGTGGCACCGACGAAACCGGCGATGAAAGGCAGGGTAGCGACCACGATCAGAAAGGTCAGCGTCATCGCCGCAAGCAGCATGGTCAGCGCGATTTCGTTCGGCGTCTTCTGCCGGTTGGCGCCTTCCACCAGCGCGATCATGCGGTCGAGAAAACTGCCGCCCGGCTCGGCGCTGATCTCGATCACGATCTCGTCGGACAACACCTTGGTGCCGCCGATCACGCTGCTGCGGTCGGTGCCGGCTTCGCGCAGTACCGGCGCGGATTCGCCGGTGACTGCAGCTTCATTGACGGTGGCGACACCCTTGACGATGTCGCCGTCGGCGGGCACCAATTCGCCTGCCGACACGATGACGGTATCGCCTTGACGCAGATCGGACGCCGGGATGCGGGATTCGCCGCCGTCTGCATCGAGCTTGCGTGCGACCAGATCCCTGCGCGCGGCGCGCAGCGAGGCTGCCTGACCGCGTCCGCGCGCCTCAGCAACGGCTTCGGCGACATTGCCGAACAAGACCGTCACCAACAGGA
>JAYUIZ010000292.1:0-7151 GCA_043765595.1 Lysobacter sp.
CGCGAAATGCCACCCGTCAGAACAGTACAAATGCCTGTTATCAAAGGCAATTCAGCCTGCAAAGTTGTGGAATCGACCCACTGGGATTCACGAAGAGCCTTTTTTATTGAGCCCGGAGTCTGACGGTTGCGATGTCCCCGATTTCGAGCAACGGGACGATCTGGAGTCCAAGCCCCTGGCGAAAAAACCGACGCCTCATTCGTTGCGCGTGCTGCGGTAAGAGGCTCTTCCGTGACTGATCGCGTTGCAACAAGCTGGCGCTGTCCGATATCGAAGCGATCCGTCGGCTGGATGTAGCGGAACAGATCAAAAACCTGAAAGCCTATTTCAGACTACCTTGGTTTCGCGTCAGAGCAGGATACGGATTGACGGCGGTCCCCTCCGACCAGCGGCGCTCCGGACCCAGCAGAAAAATCGCGAAATGCAGATGCGGCGCTGCGGGATCGGCATTGCCGGTGCTGCCGACGTAACCGATCACCTGGCCGCGTCCGATCGATTGCTTTTCGGCGAGGCCATCGGCGTATCGCTGCAGGTGGGCGTAGTAGTAGGCGTATCTGCCGCTGGGTTCGAACTGATAGATCGTCAGGCCGCCGCGTGCGCTGTCGAACAGTTTCTCGACATGTCCATCGGCCACTGCGAGCACCGGGGTTCCCGCGGCCGCCATGATGTCGATCGCGTCATGTACGCGTCCTTCGCTGCGCGCGTCGATAAAGGTGTCGGTGAGTTCGGCGGCAGATATGCCTTGAACGGGAATCGACAAGTCTGCCAGTGACAGTTCGGCTCCGGCGACGGCAAGCGCATCGTCATGAGACGCGGCGATGCCGGGCGTGACTGCGGTTGGAGGCCGACGATCAGGACTTCCCGTGGCGGATGCGGCCGGCATCTGGATCGGCTTTGGCGTATCGAGTACTGACGCAGGATCAATGGCCGGGCAGTCGCGACGACAGTCCAGAAGCTCCGATGATGTCGCTGCGCGCCACATGGCGACCTCGCGATACAGGATTGCGCCCAGCAACATTCCGATGACCAGCACGCCAAGATATTTCATCCGTGGTTTATTCCTGCATTACTACAGGAACCGAAGCGTCCACCGCCGCTGCCAGCCGCTCGGCGTCCCAATTGGTCAGGCGCACGCAGCCATGCGATTGGCGTTTGCCGATGCTCGACGGTGCGGGCGTGCCGTGCAAGCCGTAGTGCGGTTTGGACAGATCGATCCAGCGGGTGCCCACCGGGTTGTTGGGGCCAGCCGCCAAGGTGGCTTTGGTATGGCTTGGATCGGCGTCCCAGAACAACTTGGGATTGTAGTGGTACGTGGGATTGACTGCGGTGGTCAAGATTTTCCATTCTCCGATCGGCAGCGGATCGCGTTCGCTGCCCGACGACACCGGGAACTGTGCGAGCGGTTTGCCGGCGCTATCGAACAACGTAAGCGTGGATTCGGATTTGTCGACGACCAGCCTGGAGGCCTTCGGCATCGCTGGCATATCAGCAACGTTGGGCACCAGGATCTGCGCGCCGGCCTTGCGGAAGTCCGTGTTCGGATTCAGTTGCTTGAGCAATGCCGGGCTGGCGTGAAAACGCTCGCCCAAAGCCTCTTGGATGGACTCGAACCCGAGCGCCTTGAGTTTGCTTTGTGCCAGCATGCCCTTGGGCAGTTTGGCGAAGGTCTGGCCGACATCCTCCGCGGTCAGCGTGTAAGTGGTCACTGCGGCTGGCGCATCGGCGTTGAGTGCCGCCCATGTCTCGGCATTGAGTTCCCCAGTGCCGGGCAGGCCGCGCGCGAGCTGATACCCGCGCACCGCACGACGCTGATTGGAACCGATGCGGCCGTCGATCTCGCCCGGGGAAAACTGGGCGCGATCCAGCAGGATCTGCGCACGGAGGTATCCAGCAATGCCCGTCGTTGAGGTCGGCAGGTTGGCAGCGTCCGCGAGAGACGCATTTTGGGCATGCGTCGGTATCGCCCAAGCGGATGCGGTCAACGCGAGTGCGACGAACAGAGTGGATTTGGTCATGAAGGTGCGCCTTGTGTAGAGAGCTTTCGGTGGAAATCGATGGGCGGTGAATGTGCTGCGGAGCAGAGCATTCTCAAAAGATTGCTGATCGAACTCATGCAGAGTCTATCGCGGCATGGGATCGGTCGACGCACGAAGAGGGACGGCTCACGCCGCCCCTCTTTCCGTTCACTCAGGCGAAGAATATCTCGCCCGGGTTAGGGTTTACTTGCCGTCGCGGTCCAAGTCGCCCGGAAGGGCGCGTTCGATGCGATCCCATGCCGCACGGGCTGCCGGACGTGCGCGATCCCACGGCAGCGTCGATTCACCACGGGTGGCATCGTACTTGCGCTGCAGGTCCGCTTCGACATCGTCGAAGCCACGATCGGCGTACTGCGAGCGCGCTTCGTAACCGGTGCGATAGGCCGGCGCGTAATCGTTATAGGTGTAATCCTTCGCGTAGTAGGGCTCGCGCGAATACTGCTCGCGCCAGTAGGTGTCTTCGGCGGTCGGATTGACAGCTTCGCCGACGCCCTTGCCAGCCAAGCCACCGACAACGGCACCGATCGCCGCGCCCGCAATGACGCCTATCGGACCCGCAACTGCACCGATGGCCGCGCCCGCAGCGCCGGCAGCAGCTGCACCGATACCCGTACCGACCGGGTGGGAACCCGGCGCGCCGGTGATCGGGTCGCGGTTGAGATCCTTATCGAGGTCTTTGTCGATTCGGTTGTCGTGTTGGTTCATTGGGAATGTCCTGCGATGGGGGGAATGCCGCAGCCTGATGCTGCGGATACATGAAGACCTTGCAAGTCGCGTGCCAGCGCCACAAGCCATGTGCGATGGCCATCCGGCGCCTATCTAACGAAATCCTCACGCGCATTACGCACGGCGCGCACGATGACGACATGCAATCGGCATGCTCATACGTGTCGTCGAGTCGTTTCATCGCAGTCGAAGTCGTTCGTCAGCCTATACCAGCGCATTTGCAGAAGGGATATGGCGTTAACGTAGTGCAGTGCAGGATGCTGCATCGCAGCAATTGGAAGGCTTCCATGAAACACATCGACGAAACGCTTCGCCTCGGCCGCCAGGTCGCAGAGCTCAATGCGGTAGTGCCGGGCATCGTGTCCCACAGACTCATGCGGATGGCATTGGCAGGTGCGGTACCGTCGCGCTCTGATCGCACTGAACTATCCAGGATGGGCAACGAGAAATGGCAGGCCGCATCGCAATCGGCGCTGGCCATGACTACATTCGCGATGCAGCAGCAGATGGCGATGGCGCAGTCGTTGATGTACGCGATGTGGGCGCCTTGGATGGGGATGTCGCACAGCAGCATTCCGGTTACCAATCCCGTTGCCGGCATGCTCAGCGCGGGACTTGCGCCGTACCACCGCATCGCGATCGCGAATGCGAGGAGGCTGGGCAAGGGCTGATACGGAGCCATTGGCTTGTTCATGCAGCGCCTATTGATGCGGCTCGAATATGTTTGAATTCGATGGCTCTGCATACGTAGGAGGGGCTTCAGCCCCGAGCATTTTGTTCATAGGAGGATCGTGTAAAAAGATCGGGCCTGAAGGCCTCCTGCGAACGCATGGAGAGTTTGAACTTCTTCTGGCCGGATCAATAGGTGGCCGTCATTGCATACCGTGATGTGCCGGCCGGTCGTCGGATGGCGCTGCCATACGCAGCGCTGTTCGCGCACACTGCGGACATCCGGGCACGGGGGCGTCCGGTGATCCAAGCAGCAGAGCAGCTTGGCGCGCGGCGGGGAACCGCAGCGCCGGCCTATGGGACGCCGTACGTGCATCGGCTCGGCCTCACCATTCATTGACAAGGAGAAGTTCGTTGAACAGTTATTTCCGATCCATTTTCGTGGCCGGCGCATGCGCGTCGTTGCTGCTGCTGGGCGCGTTGCATAGCCGCGATGCTGCGGCAGCGTCGCGGTCTACCGATCCCGCCTATGCGCCGGAAGTCCCGGCCGAGCCTGGCCAGTTGCGCATGCGCGCCACTGCCGCCAAGGCGCTGGCCAGCGACGACATTGCCGGCAGCATGCGCACGCCGTCAGGTGCGCTGTCGTTCCAGACCACCAGTCTCTCTGCCGGCAAGGCCGCCGCCGCGGGCGTCGCGCCCCAGCGTGTCCGCGTGCGTCTGGAAGTGAACGGTGCGCTGATTAATCACGAAATCGACTACGCATCCGGCACGATGACCGTGCGCACGGTCGAGCGCGTGGTCATCGACGAGGCCGACCGCGCCGTGCTGCGCACCTTCCAGAACGAACTGGGCCGCGCGCTCAGCGACCAGGGCGATATGCAGCGCATGCCGAAGTCGAAGGACTTCCTGTGGCGCCTGGCGGAAATGTATTCCGAAGTACCGCTGGGCCGTGCATTCGCGGCCGAATGGATCGTGCGTCGCGACGTTGCGTCCAGGATCGAGCCTTCGGCGCCGATGCTGTCCGAGCCGCGTCTGCCTTTCGCGCGCGACACCGGCAAGGGCCTGCAAATCGCGACGCGGGCCGCCTGCAACGACCAGGGTGGCGGTAGCTTTATCAATCTGCGCAGCATCGCCAACGTTTGCGACGATGACGTGGCGTTCACGCGTTCGTCCTCGCACGACTACTGCCCGACACACGGCTATGCCGCCAAGAGCGTGCGTTACGGCTGCAGCGCCAGCTCCTGCGCGGGCCGCTGCGGCGCGGGCTGTGGCGTGGCCGACGGCGTCGGCGCGTGGTACCAGGATTGTCTGGACCACGATGTCTGCAACCGCGACCACAACTCGCAGCTCGGTGCGTGCGGCGACGAGTTCAACGAGGCCGCCGACGATTACGCATTCGGCGCGATCTCCTGCTACACCACCTGCCGCTGATCGCGGCTGCGGCAGACAAGGTATAGGGCGAGAAGGCCGATTCCGACCGCCACGCTCACTTTGGATATCGAAACGGCGACCTCGCATGAGGCCGCCGTTTCGTTTTCGGGCTTAGCGGATCGTGCGCTGCTGCCACGGCTCGCTGCGCGGGTAACATACGGCCGTGCCTGCGTAGCTTCGAGCGGGCATTGTCATCATCGTTGCGGCAGGCTGTCGCAGCCATCCGCCTGTACCTGGAACGCCGCATGAAGCTCGCCATCCTGTCCCGCAACAGCAAGCTCTACTCCACCCGCCGGCTGGTGGAGGCCGCGCGCGAGCAGGGTCACAGCGCGCGCGTACTCGATCCTCTGCGTTGTTACATGCGCATCGTCTCCAATGGTTTCGACATGCATTACAAAGGCCGCCCGCTCACCGGCTATCAGGCCGTGCTGCCGCGGATCGGTGCGTCCATCACCCGCTACGGCACCGCGGTGCTGCACCAGTTCGAGTTGATGGGCAGCTATACCCCCAACCCCGCCGACGCCATCGCCCGCGCCCGCGACAAACTGCGCGCCCATCAGTTGCTGGCGGCGCAGGGCATTGGCATGCCGGCGACCGTATTCGGCGACAACCCCGACGACACCGTCGACCTGCTGTCGATGCTGGGTCCGCCACCGCACGTGATCAAACTCAACGAGAGTTCGCAGGGCGCGGGGGTGATCCTCACCGAAAAGCCCTCGGCCTCGCGCAGCGTGGTCGAAACCCTGCGCGGTCTGTACGCCAATTTCCTGGTGCAGGAATTCATCGCAGAAGCCGAAGGCGCAGACCTGCGCTGTTTTGTGGTGGGCGATGAGGTGGTCGCGGCGATGCGCCGGCAAGCGCCGAAAGGCGATTTCCGCTCGAACCTGCATCGCGGCGGCACCGCCGAAGCGGCGCTGGCCAGCGACGACGAGCGCGAGGTCGCGATCCGCGCCGCCAAGGGGCTGGGCCTAGGCGTGGCCGGGGTCGACCTGATCCGATCGCACCGTGGCCCGCTGGTGCTGGAGGTCAACGCCTCGCCCGGACTGGAAGGGATTGAGACCGCCACAGGCGTGGACATCGCTGGTAAAATCATTGAATTGCTAGCAAAAGGCGCGAAAAGTACCCAAGTCCGGGCTAAACGAAAATAGTGATCCCGGGCCGCAGCACCGGCAGTCATATGGTTTTAACGACGCTTTAATCGATCCCGGCGTAGCGTGTCGGGACCGTATCTGACACCACCTTCCTCGTCAGTGGGCGATGCAGAACCGGTCATTGGGGTTACACCCTGTTTTCGGCCTAGGCGGCGGAAGTCGCTTGGGCCTTTTTTTCACGCTTTTGTCCGGCGTGTCGCAAGCCGCATTGCAGGCCGCATTGCGCGATCTGCGGTGCGGCACTGGGCATGTGCCCCATGGGCGCGTGTGCCAGAATTGCGCACGCGCTATCCCCCACGCGTCGGTGCCCCCGGGAACCGAACGGGTGCCGGCCGGTCACAGCAGCACCTCTGAGGATTTACCGCCCATGCGCATACTTGTGATCGAAGACAACCAGGACATCGCCGCCAATCTGGGCGATTACCTCGAAGACCGTGGCCACACCGTCGATTTCGCCGCAGACGGCATTACCGGCCTGCATCTGGCCATCGTCCACGAATTCGACGCCATCGTGCTCGACCTCAACCTGCCCGGCATGGATGGCCTGGAAGTCTGCCGCAAGCTGCGCACCGAAGCCCGCAAGCAGACTCCGGTGCTGATGCTCACCGCGCGCGACACCTTGGACAACAAGGTTGCGGGTTTTGATTCCGGCGCCGACGACTACCTGGTCAAACCGTTCGCGCTGCAGGAAGTTGAAATCCGCCTCAATGCGCTGTCGCGGCGCGGCAAGGGCAAGCAGACACGGGTGCTGGAAGTGGGCGATCTGGAATACAACCTCGACACCCTCGAAGTGCGTCGTCAGGCCAAACTGCTGCAGCTCAACCCAACCGCGCTGAAGATTCTTCAATCGCTGATGGAAGCTTCGCCTGCGGTGGTCACCCGTCAGGAGCTGGAAACCCGGGTGTGGGGCGAGGAGCTGCCGGATTCCGACAGCCTGCGCGTGCATATCCACGGCCTGCGTGCGATGGTCGATAAACCGTTCGACGTGCCGCTGATCCAGACCCGTCACGGCATTGGCTATCGCATCGCCGTGCCCGATGCCGGCGTCTGAGCAGCGCCCGCCCGAACAGCCGCCGCGACGCCGAAAACCGGCGTATCGCCGCCGGCTGCGCAGCCGCATCATCCTGTCGTTCCTGCT
>JAYUIZ010000293.1:0-2516 GCA_043765595.1 Lysobacter sp.
ACCGAGTCCTGATAAGCCGGATAGGCGATGGCGGCCAGCACCGAGATGATCAGCACGACGATGATCACCTCCACCAGCGTGAACCCGACAGCCGAACGACGGCCCGCGAAACGATTCGATCGGTTACGACTCATAGTCACCTCTGGATGATTTCGCGCCAGGAGATCCGGCCGCCGATCAGTTTCTCATCAACATTGCCTTTCGCAAGGTCGTCGTTACCGTTGACGAAATACTGGTTGCCGACGATCACGCTTTCCGTGATCAGACCCACGTTGTGATTGACCGATCCGAGCGGAGTGCCAGGGCCGACGGTGGTCGGCACGAACACGCCGTTACCGTCGTAGCTGCCGAAGAAACCGCTCGCCAGGCTGGTGCCGGTGAAAGCGTCCAGCGCATTGACGTAGCCACGACCGCCGCGACAAGGATTATCGGTACTCGGAATGATGCTCGACGCGAGCAGCACATTCTTGATCACCTGCTGGTCGCCGATCATGCGCTCGCCTTCCAGCATATTCGACGGCGGCAGATCAAGGTCGATATACCAACCCTTGCTGCCTGCCGGAAGCGGGCTGTTCGGTTCAAACGCACGCCCCTTGGTCGCAGCATCGAAGTACGCGATGTTGCGCGCGGTCATGCCGGCGCGGGTCACCGACGAGCTTGCAGCCGGATCGTCGATCACGCCATTCCACGCCTGCAGCGATGCATCGGTAAGATCGGTGGTGGTCAGCAGACGGCCGGTACCGAAAAACACCCAGCGTTTGTCGGTGGAGGGATCGACCGCGATGGTGACGCCGCCGGTGACCGGCTGCGCACCCGCCGTTGGAGGCGTATAGAGCGCACGGCCATTGGCGACGTTCCACAACGACCGGTTGGTGCTGGTCAGATCGAATTTCCACAGATTGCCGCGGAAGTCGCCGGCGTAGACAAAGTCGACCGTACCGTTGCCGTCCTCGTCCCAGCCACGCGGGGAGGACAGACCATTGCTGACGGTGGGCGAACCGACGCCGGTATCGATTTCGGCGATCTTCACGCCGGTTTCCAGATCCAGCACGAACAACACCGCACGTTCGGTGGTGCTGTTCAAACCATTCGGCACCAGCACCACCGTGGTGCCATCGTTGAGCTTCGCGATGACCGGCTTACCCAGCACCTGACCCATCTCGGTGTCGAAACTTCCGTCCTTGTCCCACAGCACTTTGCTGTTGGTGAAGCTGGTGGGGTCGGTCACATCGAGGGCGAACAACCCCTTGCCGCCACGTCCGAGCGCACCGACCAGCACGGTGCGACTGGCGAGTTCCCGCTTGGTCGACGTGATGATCGAGCCATCCACGAAGAAGCGGTGACTGTAGGCGGGATCGCTGTATTCCTTGAGGTCTGCCAGATCGATGCCGCGGGGTACGTATGCGAACCGTTCGACGCCGTTGGCTGCATCGAAGGCATGCAACATGCCATCGTTGGCACCGACGTATACCGTCTCGACGGTATCGTCGGTCTTCACGTAGACCGGCGAGCTGTTGACGATGG
The DNA here is from genome assembly GCA_043765595.1 of Lysobacter sp. Taxonomy (GTDB): domain Bacteria; phylum Pseudomonadota; class Gammaproteobacteria; order Xanthomonadales; family Xanthomonadaceae; genus Lysobacter_I. The sequence goes on from JAYUIZ010000293.1 coordinate 1,525, forward strand.
TGCCGAGCAGCGAGCTGCGGTTGCGGAAGACAGCGGTGGGTCCGGGCAACTCATTGCTGCGATCGCCACGGATGTAGTTTGCAACGTCAGCGGTCAGCGCAGTGGTCTGCGCGGCGGTGGGGAAGACGGTACCCGCCGTGCCGTTGTGGGTACGGATGAGCCGCGAGCTGTAAGTCGGAATGCTGGCGGTCCATACAGGAGCGGTCGTGTCCACGCCGCTATTAGTGATATTGAACGCCTGCATTTCGCCGTACCACTTGGACGAGAAGAACTTCGCTTGGAAAAGCTTGGTGCCGGCGCTGGTGGAACTCCCGGTCACCGCTGCATTGGAACCCGAACCGCGTCGCTCGGAGATCGCGCGCAATGCATTACCGAGACCGCTGGCGAACTCGGTCGGATTACTGGCGGTTACAAACGAACCGCGACCGTTTACTGAAGCGTGGTACAAATCATCAATACGCTCCAGATCCTCGTTGTCCATGGGGTTCGGCCAAACTTTCACACCGCTGGTCAGATTGGGAAGATCGGTCTTCGGGTCGAGGGTGCCTTTAAGACCGATCGAAATACCGAAAGTGACCATGTGTTGCCAGAACGCCGGGTTTGCGGCGGAAGTGGGCACGGAATTGACCATCTGGGTTTCAGGACGTAGATCGCGTTTCCAGTAATGCATCGCGACATCGGCCAAGGTGTTGGTCCAACCATCACGAAACGGGTTTACAGCGGCATACTGATAAGATGCGGCGTTCGGACGGGTGATCGCCGTGCCAGCGGAATTATCGGTATTGCCGACGCCGGTCGCACCGTTGTTCCAATAACCGTCGGTGGTCAAGATCGCGAAATTCTGGCGGCACTCGTACTGCGAGCCGTTCACCTGCGGCCCCCAAGGGCCATCCGATCCAGTTTCTTCGAAATATTGTCCTGCGCGGGTCAATGCTGGAATGAGTGGCGTACCGTTGCTCGCAGTCGCATTGAACAAACGTTCGAACCAGGTA
>JAYUIZ010000294.1:0-7115 GCA_043765595.1 Lysobacter sp.
GGGCGGCGGACATGTGCAAGCGTAAAAACATGGCTGATGTCAGGTCATAGGGGCGGCTTGAACAAACTGTTAGCCCCGTCAGATGGCTTCAATGAACTCGTCTACTGAAACACCTGCTTGCTTCAGCAAGCCAGACAAAGTACCGATTTTCAATCTCGATGTTGTGGCACCACGCAGCCAGCTGTGCCGCGCCGCATCATTACATGACTACCTTTCTGACGGAGGACAATGAAGCCGAGCTTTTGCAATGCACCAACTGTCTCTGCACCTGAAACATGCGGAAGGCTAGGCGGCATGGGCAGAAACCTCAAAAGTGGTCAGCAAGGGCTTGCCGTAGGAAGTTATCGGAAACTCTTCCAAATAGAGTTCAGTTGCTTCTTGGAGATTGGCAAGAGCTTCCTCGATTGACTCACCCTGAGTGGCAGTGCCTGTCTCAGGGTTGAGCGCCTCAAAACCACCTTCCTCTGCAGGGATTAAAACGGCAGTAAGCTGCATAATTTTGACCTCAGGTCATGTCAGGTGAGTGTGGCGCCAATCCGTCTTCAGTGGCCTGAAGCGCAGTCTCGCCGACACGGTGCGCGATACCAGCGTACCGGTGGCACAACGCTGACCAAAACGAATTGTCGAGACAAGAGTGCACCCGCAAAAGCATAGCGCGAAGCGTGTGCGACTTCACACACCTTCATCGCATGCCGGGGTGGACGAATCCAGTGCGCCAGCGCTCCCCATCCGACCCGCCAGATAATGCGCAGCCTTATCATCCATGACGGAAATTACGGGATTACGGTCGACCGGATCACGAGTAACCGACAGCGAAAACACTTGCAGAGTCAGCCTTATCCGGTTGAATAGGCCGCATGCAGCGCAGATACCAGCCTCTGCACATCCGCGGCGTAGAAGCTCGATGAATTGAGCGTATTAATCTCGACAATACGGATTCCATTCGGCGTATCGCAGGCATCGATCACGAAGCTTTCATGCGGCATCCATTCGACAATACGGGCCTTCACGAAGTCACTTACGCGAGTATCGACATCGCCGGCGTAGTGGACTTGCCCGCCCCGACGATACATCGAGCAGGTCACGATCTCACCAGCCACCACCCAGAAACGATATTCAGCATGGATAGAAAGTGGCTCGTTCAACTGCACCAGCGTGTCCGGCGAGAGGCCGGTGCCTTGCTCGACATCCCCGGCGCATATCGCGTCGCGCCACCGCATGAATTCATCCCGAGTGAGCACCTTTCCGGTGAAGTATTTGGTATCTCCGACGGGCTGCACGAAGACATGATCGCCCGTGAAGTCCGCATCGCGCAACGTCTGTACGCGCGAATCGAAATTGAGCATGTATCGCCCCCAATGCGTACGCTGCTGCTCGAAATCCTGATGGATCAGATCAAAGATGCCGGGCGACCACTCATGACGCACCGCCGCATGGCGCATGGAATAGCTTCCGATACAGATAGCATTCCGATGACCAATGTCCGCCGGGGGCACCAATTCACCGATGCGCGGAACCACCGAATGCAGGGACGAAGCGATACCGAAGCGTTCGAGCGCAGCCAACAGCGCAAACCAACCAGCTTCTGCGTGAAAACCCGTTTGCAGTATCCAATCGCATGACGTTTTTGCGGAGATATCTACTGCTTTGGCCGCCCGGGGACGAACCGCGGCGTGCTGAGCAGATAATCGCGATACGCCGGGCTGCGCTGCTGCAGGTCAGCCTCCAGCAGCGGCACACCCGACACGCGCGTCAGCAACCACGTCATCACCAGCGGCGAGAACACCGTCCACGCGCCGCCCATGCTGGCCGATGCGATCCACACGCCCCACCAGAACACGCTTTCTCCGAAGTAATTCGGATGGCGGCTGTAGCGCCAGAGCCCGCGATCCATCACTTGGTCCTGCGCCGTGCGGGTCGCCTTGAACCGCGCCATCTGCCAATCGGCCACGGTCTCGAACGACACGCCGAACGCGGCGACGGCGAAGCCGATGTATGTCAGCACACCGGCATCCTGCGCGCCGTTGAGCACCGGCACCACCGGCAGCACGACCAGCGTGGCCAGCACCGCCTGCAGCAGGAAGATCAGGTACAGACTCTTGAATTCGAAATTCGGCTGGTTGCGCGCACGGATGGCCTGATAGCGCCGGTCTTCGCCGTTGCCGTGATTGCGCAGGGTGATGTAGATCGACAGCCGCAACCCCCACGCCAGGATCAGCACGATCAACACATACGCTGCCGTGGCGTCGCTACCCATCCGCCACGCGAACAACACGGTGAACACGATGAAGAAGATCGACCACAGACTGTCGACGATGCTCACATCGCGCAGCTTGACGCTGAGCGCCCACACCGCAAGCGCAAGCAGCGCCATCGCTGACAGCGGCAGCCACACTTGATCGAGACCGGAGAAGTTCATCGGCTCAAACCCCGAGTTTCTGGGCGATGGCGTAACTGATCGTACAGACCGACGCCGACAGCACCGTGCCCCAGGCCAGATCGACCACGGTCACCAGCACCGGGAAATCTTTCATCAAGGCCAAGCTGGTCAGATCGAACGTGGCATAGGTGACGAAGCCGAACGCCGCGCCCGCGAACAGCGCGTACCGCCACGACCCTTTCTCAAGGGCAGGCGCAATCACGAAGAACACCATGCCGGCGATGAAGATCAGATAGAACAGCACCGCGGCAAACCAGTTCACATCGTCCTTCATCAGGCCACCGATCTGCTCGCGATAAAAATTCTTTGCCAGCACGCCCAGCCATAGCATGTCGATGGCGAAGAAGACCGGCAGCGCGATGGCGTAGAGTTTGATCCACATCGGGTTTTCCTCGTATTTTCTGCGACGACTGCAGAGTGGCCCGCTGCGAACGCCCGGTCAAGGCCGTGCGTGCGGGCGACGCCGGCACGTGCAAAACGCTTGCCATGGACACCTGCATACGGCATCCCGCACGCTGCGGATGCAGGCACAGGCGGGCGCACAACGCGGTTCCGCACCCCGTAGCCCGGGTGTCCGCGGAGTGGACACCCGGGGTGGCATGAGGCATGTCTCACGCTGAAAGCCCCAGCTCTCGCTTGCAGCGAGAACTAGGCTACGTCACGGTTTCAGAACAGTCACTGTTTCACAACAATGTCACCGTGCACGCGCCGGCATAGGCACGGGATGTGTACAGCGCACTCACCGGCGCATTCGCGGCAACCACGGCCGGGCCCAACGATGTGTAGACGCGCCACGGCGAGCCAGCCAGCGCCGCCTGCGTCGTGTAGTTTCCACCCGAACCGGTGATCTGGCGCACGTGGCGCAGCGGCCCGTAGATGCTGGGATAGGTCCAGTATTTCACCGTCGCGGTGCCGCTGCCGCAGGCCGCGCTGCTGGCGTGATCGTTGGTGGTGAACCAGGATGTCTGCGCGTTGGCGCCTTCCCGGGTGAAGCTGAAATGGATGTGGTCGTAATGCGGGCCGCAGCTCGGGCATGGACGGAAGCCTTCATTGGCACGATCCGAGGTCCAGATGACGTTCTTCCAGACGATCTCGACGATGCCGAGCCGTCGCGCCTTGGAATGCGGATTGCCGTATTCGTCGGTCGCCAGTATCCAGTCGACGATGGCCTGCGCGCGCGGCTCGGTGGAATTCACGTAGAAATCCAGCGCCCGGCCTTCGCGATGATACGAAGTGGCGCTGACGTTACACGGCCGGCCGATATGCCAGTTCGGATTGAACTGATTCGGCGCACCGAACCAGAAGCCCAGCAGTTCGCGAAGACGATTCGGACCCGGCTTGTTGGTCGGATCGCAGAGCGGACTCTGGTTGCGTGCGCCATACGCCTCAAGATTGTTCGGCGGGTACGGCCAGCCGAGTTCGTAGACTTCGGCTTTGGCCACCTGTGCGGCGCTTGCGAGAAAAACCAGAAGACCCGCTGCTGCGGAAACGCATACGACAGACATCATGACTTGCTCCTTGTCTATGTTACCCCCTGCCGCTTCACGCTACGTCGTTCGTCGTTCGTCGTTCGTCGTTAAAGATGCGTCACAACACCACAATCAAGAAATGCGCTGCAACATCTTTTCCTGAAGCTCCCGGATGCACTCTACGACCGCACCAGGACCGCGGCCCTTCAACGCCCACAGAACTTCCGGTGGAATCTTCACGTAGCCCGGATAGAGCGCAGCAGCCCTCTATCCAAGCTACAGGACTGATGCCGTCGTAGGGTGGGCTTTATGCCCACCATTGCGATTCGACCGTGGTCGTAATGCAATGATCGAAGCCCAAGCATAGGCATACCAAGCGATTGTTTCATCGTTCAATCGCCACTCGGTGGGCATAAAGGCCACCCTACGGCTCTGCGGCCTTACCCGGGCTACTTGCTGCGCTCACCGCCACTCGCGGATCAAGCGCTTCGCTTCGGCCATCATCTCGGCCACGATTTGCCCAGCGGGCAGAATGCGATGGATATCCTTCGCGCTTTCACCCCCGGCCGCCAAGCCCATTTCCTCGAAGTCACCGACTGTATCTAGACTCGGCACTATCACACTGAATTTGGGCATTTGATAAGGAACCCTGAGGGTCAACGGAAACAGCAGTGTGTTTCCAATCACTGCGGGAGGTGGAGCAGGTACCGGGATGGAAGATTCATTACCTGCCCACTGATTGACAACTCGGTTACGCAAGACTCTGTATGGTCTGTCTGGATATTCAGGACCGAACATCGTGGTTGTGACCGTAGAATTTCCTTTTGCCGCCACGATGCGTTGCTTGTATTCAGGGTGAGCGTAAGCTTCATTGGAAGCGACCAAACGCGTGCCCACCCAGACACCTTCAGCACCTCGCGAGAGCGCATTCACCACTGCCCTGCCATTGGCGATGCCGCCCGATGCAAGCACCATCGTCGGATGCACTGCATCGATGATTTGCCCGAGCAGCTTCAGCGTACGGGTCACGCTCAGATTATGGCCACCGGCCTGTACGCCTTGCGCGATGATTGCATCAAAACCGATCGCGACTGCATCTCGTGCCGTTTGTACCGAACCGGCCTGCATCCAAACTTTTGCACCTGCGGCATGCAATTTATCCACCCAAGCCTTGGGCGGCACGAACATATGGAACACCACCAGGCGCACATGCTCCGCTATGCATACGTCGATATGCGCTTCTGTAACCGCTGGTCCGAATCCCGTGTCGTCGAAAATGAAGTCCACTCCGAATAGCTGCGATGTGGATGCTTTGACCATTTGTATGAGGGCTTGAGTGCTGGGAGGCGGCTCTATGCCATTACCAAGCACGCCAATGCCTCCGGCATTGCTGACCGCTGCCACCAAAGCCGGGACTGACACAAATCCCATCCCTGCACCGGCAAACGGATATTGCACGCCATATTCATCCGTCAGGCGCGTGCGTAAAGACGGCCTTGAATGACTTTCTCCCAAGCTCGCGCCAGCAAGACCTGTACTGCCAATCATCAATGCAGCACCGCCGACACCAGACCATACCAACAATCGCCTTCGACCCATATCGATGGGACCATGATCTGGGGTCATCACATTGTTGATACGTTCCCGGATTTTCTTGCCGTTGTCGTACTCATCGCTATCCTTCATTTCAACGTCCTCACATGGTGAATTTCTTTTCCGAATGAGCAGCAGGCGGGGTTATCCACTCATGGCCACAGGCTTGATCATCGATCCAGCATAAGCCTACTGACGAATGTTTGGGCGGGCCGACGACCTATCCCATAACATCGATCACATCATTTCATCGGCAACTTCAATCCCATCTCCTTCGCACAAGCCTTCGCAATCTCATACCCCGCATCCGCATGCCGCATCACGCCGGTCCCCGGATCATTCCACAATACCCTAGCGATCCGCTTGTCCGCTTCCGCCGTGCCATCGCAGACGATCACCACGCCGCTGTGCTGTGAGAAGCCCATGCCGACGCCGCCTCCATGATGCAGGGATACCCAGGTGGCGCCGCTTGCGACGTTGAGCATCGCGTTGAGCAGCGGCCAGTCGCTGACTGCATCGCTGCCGTCCTGCATGGCTTCGGTTTCGCGGTTCGGCGAGGCGACGCTGCCGGAATCGAGGTGATCGCGGCCGATCACGATCGGCGCCTTCAGTTCGCCGTTGCGCACCATCTCGTTGAACGCGAGGCCGAGTTTGTCGCGCAGGCCCAAACCGACCCAGCAGATGCGCGCGGGCAATCCCTGGAAACTGATGCGCTCCCGCGCCATGTCCAGCCAGCGGTGCAGGTGCGCGTCGTCGGGAATGAGTTCTTTCACCTTCGCATCGGTTTTGGCGATGTCCTCGGGATCGCCGCTGAGTGCGACCCAGCGGAACGGGCCGACGCCGCGGCAAAATAGCGGGCGCACGTAGGCCGGGACGAAACCCGGAAAATCGAAGGCGTTTGTGCATCCCACCTCGAACGCCATCTGGCGGATGTTGTTGCCGTAATCGAAGGTGGGAACGCCCATGGCCTCGAAAGCCAGCATCGCTTCGACGTGGACGCGCATCGATTGTTTGGCGGCGGCGACCAGTGCTTCGGGCGCGCTTGTCTGCTTGTCGAACCAGTCTTCCAGCGTCCAGCCGGCGGGCAGATAACCATGTAGCGGATCATGCGCGGAGGTCTGATCGGTGACCGCATCCGGGCGCACGCCGCGGCGCATGAGTTCTGGCAAAATTTCGGCGGCGTTGCCCAGCAGCGCGATGGATTTCGCTACGCCGGCCGCGCAGTATTTGTCGATGCGCGCGAGCGCGTCGTCCAGGTCCGTCGCCTGTTCGTCGACATAGCGCGTACGTAGGCGCATGTCGATGCGCGACTGCTGGCATTCGATATTGAGCGAGCATGCACCGGCCAACGATGCGGCCAACGGCTGCGCGCCACCCATGCCGCCAAGACCGGCGGTGAGGATCCAACGCCCGGCGAGGTCGCCGCCGTAATGCTGGCGGCCCATTTCGACGAAGGTTTCGTACGTGCCCTGGACGATGCCCTGACTGCCGATGTAAATCCAGCTGCCGGCGGTCATCTGCCCGTACATCATCAGACCTTTCTTATCCAACTCGTGGAAATGCTCCCACGTCGCCCAGTGCGGCACGAGGTTGGAATTGGCGAGCAAGACGCG
>JAYUIZ010000295.1:0-2506 GCA_043765595.1 Lysobacter sp.
CAGGGCGCTGACAGTTGCAGAAGATCGGACATGCGTGGCACCGGATAGAGGAACTTGCGCCAGTCTCCGCCCGGAGACGGGCATTAGAAAGTGTCGGGCAATAAAAAGCCCCGCAGGTGGGGGAACCGGCGGGGCTGGGAACGGGACTTGGGGAGAGTCTTACGTTCCGGCGACCACCCCAGGGGAGGAGGTGGTCTGCGACGGACGTTGCATCCGTCGCGAGTAAGTTGACCATGGACAGGCATGAGGGTTCGTAAAAATTTCGCTTATCGGCATGTTGGATTCAGGGTCGATTCACTGCCGGTGCACTGTTCGTTCATTTATCGGCAAATATAGCTTAAAAACCTGTCTGAACTGTCAGGATCATACTGCGCGAAACGCACTGCGAACCACCGCAGCGACGAACGCAAGGTCATGCGCTGCAGCACGCAATGCGCGGTTTTTCCCGGTTGCCCGATCCGCGCAAAACGGGCTCCGGGGGTCGGCTACGCCAAACGCATCCCCAGTTGCAGCCAATCCGAAGCGCAGCCGCTCAGTGCGCCTCGTCCCGCGCCAGTCAGGCTCCAAACCATGGCGATGACAAACGCATCGCGATGCGTGACGGACCCGAAGCGCGGCTGTTATCAGTGCGCCTCGTCCCAGTTGTCGCCTACCCCCGAATCGATCACCAACGGCACCCGCAGTTCCGCCGCCGCTGCCATCCGCGTGGTCGCTTCGCCCACCAGGGTGTCGACGAATGCTTCGTCGCATTCGAACACCAGTTCGTCGTGCACCTGCAGCAGCATTTTCGCCTTGTCGGCATGTCCGGCGATCCAGCGGTCGATATCGATCATCGCCCGCTTGATGATGTCGGCGGCGGTGCCCTGCATCGGCGCGTTGATCGCGGCGCGCTCGGCGCCAGCGCGCAGGCCCTGGTTGCGGGCGTTGATGTTGTCCAAATACAGCCGGCGACCGAACACGGTCTCGACGAAACCTCGCTCATGCGCCTCCTTGCGGGTGCGCTCCATGAACTCGCGCACGCCTGGATAGCGGTTGAAGTACAGCGCGATGTAGTCCTGCGCCTCGCCGCGGCCGATGTCGAGCTGTTTCGCTAGGCCGAACGCGCTCATGCCGTACATCAGCCCGAAGTTGATGGCTTTCGCGGCACGGCGTTCGTTGCTAGTTACATCGCCCAGCGGTTTGCCGAACACTTCCGCCGCGGTGGCGCGGTGGATATCGGCGCCGGACGCGAACGCGCGGAGCAGCGCCGGATCTTCGGACAGATGGGCCATGATCCGCAGTTCGATCTGCGAGTAATCGCAGGCGATCAGTTTGCGGCCCGGCGGCGCGATAAACGCCTTGCGGATGCGGCGGCCGTCCTCGGTGCGGATCGGGATGTTCTGCAGGTTCGGGTCGTTGGACGACAGACGGCCGGTGGCCGCGCCGGCCTGGTGATAACTGGTGTGCACACGGCCGGTATCCGGGTTCACCATTTCCGATAGCTTGTCGGTATACGTGCTGCGCAGTTTCGCCAGGCCGCGGTATTCGAGGATGATCCGCGGCAGCTCGTGCAGGTCGGCGATCGCTTCCAGCGCTTCCTCGTTCGTCGACGGCTGGCCGGTCGGGGTTTTCACCAGCGCCGGCAGTTTCAGTTCGTCGAACAGCAGCGCCTGCAGTTGCTTGGGCGAGTCGAGATTGAAGGTGCGTCCCGCCAGTTCGGTCGCCTTCTGCTGCGCGGCCAGCATCCGCCGCGACAGATCCACACTTTGCCGACGCAGCTCGTCAGCATCGATCAGGATGCCGTTGGCTTCCATCCGCGCCAGCACCGGCACCAGCGGGATTTCGATCTCGCGATAGACGGTCTGCAGCGAAGGAATCTCCGCCAGCTTCGCCGACAGCACGCGATGCAGGCGCAGGGTGATGTCGGCATCCTCGGCGGCGTAGGTGGTGGCGTCATCGATCGCCACTTCCGAGAACGGGATCTGCTTCGCGCCCTTGCCGGCCACGGCCTCGAATTTGATGGTGTCGTAGCCGAGATAGCGCTTGGCCAGCGAATCCATGTCGTGGCGGGTCGCGCTGGAATTCCAGATGAAACTTTCCAGCATGGTGTCGTCGGCGTAGCCGTCGACGTTCACGCCGTGGCGGCGCAGCACGTGGATGTCGTATTTTCCGTGCTGGCCCAGCTTGTGATGCTGCGCGCTTTCCAGCAGCGGACGCAGCGCGTCAAGGGTCTCGCGCAGGTCGAGCTGCGCAGGCGCGCCGGGATAGGTGTGGCCGACCGGGATGTAGCAGCCGCTGCCGGGCTCGGTGGAAAAGCTCAGGCCCACCAGATTCGCCTGCATCGCGTCCAGCGCGTCGGTTTCGGTGTCGAACGCGAATTCATCGGCGGCGCCCAGCTTCGCGATCCACGCTTCAAGCTGTTCGCGGGTCTGCACGGTTTCGTATGTGCCCTTGGCGGCCAGCGCGGGGTCCAAGGCACCGTCTTCAGTCGGCGTGCTGCGCGCGTAGCCGGCGGCGGTGTTGCGCA
>JAYUIZ010000296.1:0-2506 GCA_043765595.1 Lysobacter sp.
CGCCCTGCAGCGAGCCCAGCTGGAAGAGCATGGTCTCCGCTGACACGACCTGGCCGTTATCGATCGGACGCACCAGCACGATGCCCGCCATCGGTGCGCGGATCGTGAACTCGCCGGTCCTGGCGGCGGCCGCTCGCGTTTGCGCGACGGCTGCTGCAACGGCCGCTTCGGCCGACAGCAGGGTGGCGCGCGCTTCGTCGAGCGCGGCCTTGGAAACGAATCCATCGGCGGCGAGCGCTCGCGTGCGATCGAATGCCAACCTGGCGCGCGCCGCTTCCGCGCGCGCAGCCGCTGCGCGTGCGACATCGGCCTCGTTCTGCGCTTGTTCGACGGTGGAGCGGATGATCGCCAACGGCTCATCGGCTGCGACGGCATCGCCATCGTCTCGAAAGACCCGGATGATCTGTCCCGCATTCGGCGATTTGATCTCGACAAGATCGCCCGGTCGCGCTCGGCCGACCACGGCCAGCGCAATCTCGACCGTTGTGGGAGAGATCGTTTGCACGACCGCCTCCGGCGGGCGCAGGCGATAGAACGCAAAGAGGGCGACGAGAATTGCCGAGAGCGTTCCCGCCACGACCCATCGTTTCCTTTTCGACGAAACACGTTCGCGCCGTGCAGGATCGGTCTCTGCAGGATCGGTCACTCCAGTCCTGGCGATATCGGGCGCTGAAACGGGTTCGGTCGGCTGCACGTTTGACCTGTTCTGATCGTTGGGCACGCAGTATCCGTCAGCGGGGAGTTGCGGCGTCGACCGGCAGCATCACCTCATTCCGCCGCAGCGGCCCCAGCGTCCATGGCGGGTTGTATTGTGCGAGCGATGCCGGGCCGATGGCCTGCAGACCTCGCTTCGCCATCCATCGCTCCAGTTCTGCGCGCTTGCGCTCGAAGTCGCGATCGCTCGCCCATCCGGAGAAGCGGATGACCGCAACGCGGATCGCCGGTGTCACGCGCAACACGACGCGGGGATCATCTGGTTTCGGCAGAGTGTCCAGGGTCTTGTCGGACGGCATGGTGAACTGGATGACCCGGGCCCCGGCGACCGCCGTCTGACTGACGGGTGCAGTCATCGCGATCTTCTCGCTGACGGGCGGCGACTGCATCACCGGTGCGGTCATCGCGATACTCTCGCGGCGGGTGTTTCCGCCGAAAATATAGCCGGCAAGGATCCGGAAGCCATCGCTGGAGGCCTGTTTCCTGTCGCCCGCAACCTGCGTTTCGGCGACCGTCAGGGGCGGATACTGTCTGACCTGGAATGCGTCCTCGTCGACGACGAGCGTGAACGCCGGTTCTTCGGTAGCCATGGCGACCCTGCCTGTGAAGAGGATGAGAATCGAGACTGCGAATGCGAATTTTTTCACAACGAAGACCTGCAGGGGCAGAGGTGTCGGAACGGTTGTCGAAGCGGGTGTCTGTGCGACTACTGATGTGCTTGCTGACGTGTTCGATAACCGAGTATCACCTCAATCTCTGAATGATGCAGCACTGCGCGATCCAATCGTGGAAATAGCACGGGCATCGGCGTGATTGCTTCATCGGTTCGAACGTAATGTTGCTGCGCGTAAGATGAGTGTTGAAGTCGCTTCCAGGCCTTCGGGCAGCGCGGCGCAGTTCACCGCGATGAATGACTGTGCATACCGCGAGCAGCGGCGATGCAGTTCGCGCGCGAATACTTCCTTGCCGACCCCGGTCTCGCCGACGATCAGCACCTGCGGCTCGGCATCGAGCACGCGGCAGGCGCGGCGGCGGGGCCGACGCGCTACTACGTCTAGGCTGAGCGCCTTCGTCGACGCGTCCGAACAGCGCACGGCCGAAGCGGTCGCGCAGCACGCCATCGCGACGCAGCAGCGATAGCGCATTGTCATGGCTCGATATTGGCGACCGCCATCCGCACCAGCCCCAGCGCGTGCAGCTGCTGGGCGCGGGAATCGCCGGTGATGTCGAGCACACCGACGAGGTGGCGGTAGGGATCGTGGAAGGGCGCGCTTCCTGGTGCGCTCGCGGTTGTTTCCGGACAATTCGCGGCTTTGGCGGCTGCCGGCCGGGTCTAGCTGCACTCGGCAGGCTGTTTTTCGACCGCCTGCCAACCCTGTGCAGCAGACGCGGCGCGCAGGTCGACGGTATCCGCGGCGCGGCGCTTCCAGAAATCCGACGCGGGCCATCGCTGTTCCATGTCGTAGAACGCAATCAGCTGCTCGCGATACACGCGATGGATGTCGAGGAGATGATGCGCATAACGCGAAAGTGCGCCTGCATCGCCGTGTCCGCATTCGATGATCGCCTCAGCGCCGCGCAAACCGGTATACAGCGCGTTGGAAATGCCTTTCGACGACAGCGGATCGAAGGCGAGGGCGGCGTCGCCGACGGCGAGCCAGCGGTCTGCATGGGAGGCAGCGCGATCAAGCTGGCTGCTGCAGGCGTCGGCGCCACGAGGCTGCGATGACGGCACGTAGCCGTGTTCATGGCAATGCGTGAACAACCGCGGCGCGTGCGTCAGCGCAGCCCA
>JAYUIZ010000297.1:0-2500 GCA_043765595.1 Lysobacter sp.
CTCATCGTGCCGGCCAGCTGTTTCTGGCGGTCGACGAAACCGTAGGCTTCCAGCAACTCATCAATGCGCGCCCTGCGCGGCGCGCGCGCCAGCCCCTGCACCGACGCGAGGAAGTCCAAGTTCTCGCGCACGGTCAGGTCTTCGTACAGCGCGAACTTCTGGGTCATGTAACCGATCCGCCGACGCAGCGCTTCGGCTTCCTGCGGAATCCTGAAGCCCAGCACTTCGATCTCGCCCGCGCTGGGCGTGAGCAATCCGCACAGCATGCGGATGGTGGTGGACTTGCCCGAACCGTTCGGCCCCAGGAAACCGTAGACGTTCGCGCGCGGCACGCTCAGGTCCACGCCGTCCACGGCCTTCAACGCACCGAAGTGTTTGCTCAGGCCGCGTGCGCGGATGGCGAGATCGGCGCTCATCATCCAATCACTTCGCCGTAAACTCGACGCGCACCGGCAATCCGGCGGGCAGATCGTCGCTACCTTCGATCACGATCTCGGCAAGATAGCTCAGCCGCGCCGCGTCCTTGCCGCTCAGCGCGTAATACGGCGTGAAACTGGGTTCGCTGCGGATGGCGCGCACGCGGCCGGACAGCGCCGCGTCGCGGCCGTCGACATGCACCGTCGCGCGGTCGCCGATCTTCACGTTCGCGCGCAATGGTTCGGGCACATAGACGCGCGCGTACGGCGCATCGTCGACCAGCAGGGTCGCTAGCGATGCGCCGACGGGTGCCTGGTCGCCGAGCTTGTACGGCAGGCTGTCGACGCGGCCATCGCGCGGCGCCACGATCTTCAACTTATCCAGCGTGACGGTCTGCGCCGCGACCTGCGCATCGGCCGCGCGCACCGCCGCCGTCGCCTGCGCGATGCGTTCTTTACGGGTGCCGTGCTGCAATTCGTCCACCAGCGCCTGGGCAGCGCGCACCTGGGCAGCGGCGCTGTCGGTCGCGGCTTTCGCGCGATCCACGTCCACCGCAGCGATGAGCTTGCGTTGGCCCAGCGGCTGCACGCGGGCGAAGTAGGCGCGGGCCTCGCGGTCCTGCGCCTGCGCGCCGACGAGCTGCGCCCGCGCCTGCGCGACCTGCTCCTCGCGACTGCCCGCTTCGAGTTCCGCCAGCGATTCGCGCTGCTGCTGCGCCTGCGCCTGCACCACATCGGTCTGCGCCGCGATGCGCGTGCGTTCCAGCGTCAGCAGGGTTGCACCGGCCTTCACCGTGTCGCCTTCGCGCACATCGACCGAGACGATGCGTTCGGCCGACGGCGCCGGCAAGCTGATGCGGTCGTACTCCAGCGTGCCCAACACCTGCGGGGTGTCTTCAGCGCAACCCGCGAGCGCGGCTAACGCAAACAGCATCGAAATTCTGACGGACTTGGACATCGACTCAGTCATCACGCAACTCCAGACCATGTTCGAGCAGGGCCAATACGTGGTTGCAGAGTGCGTCGACATCCACATCATCAGCATCGAAAATTCCACGCCAAATCGGCGCGCTGGCGGCCATGAACATCGTCTGCCCGATCAGCGAAACCACCAGCAGCCGCGGATCGAGCCGCGGATTCAATCGCCCCTGCGCCTGCGCCTGGGTGAAGCGTTCGGCGAGCGCGCGCGGCAACATCGGGCCAATGCGCTGCTGCATCAAATGACGCAGTCCGCCGCCTTTGTGCAGCACTTCACGCACCCACAGCTGCGGCAGCCATGGATGCGCCAGCGCGGTGGTCAGCACCGCCCGCACGAAACCGCGGATCAGCGCGCGCGGGTCGTCGCCGGCCTGCAGCAGCGGGCCGCGCAGCCCCTGCATCACCGGCATCAGGCGTTCCTCGATCACCGCCTCCAGCAGTGCCTCCTTGGCGCCGAAGTAGTAATGCAGCAGCGCGGGGGTGACGCCGGCCGCTGTGGCGATCTGGCGCAGCGAACTGCCGGCGATGCCGTGTCGGGCGAAACAGACGACCGTCGCGTCGAGCAGGCCCACTCGGAGATCGGCGCCCTCGCCAATCGGGCGACCGGGTGTACGCCCGCGTCGTTTGACGGTGGGACGTGAAGTGCGCGGGACGGGAGGAATTGAAGCCATCGGCAGAATTTAATTGATCGATTAATTAATGTCTGGATGCCGAGTCGGTAGCCCCGCCCGGCATCGCGGGTTACCCTTTGCCCATGCAGAAAGAAGCCCTACGCCCGTACAGCCGGGATTTCGCGCTGGATCCCACCGATCCCGAACGTCTGGCCAACCTCGCCGGCCCCTTCGACGCCCACCTGCGCCAGATCGAACTGCGGCGCGGCATCGAGATCGCCAACCGCGGCAACGTGTTCCGGGTCAGCGGCGACGACGAGGCCACGGTCGCCGACGCCGAGAAACTCCTGCGCGCGCTCTACCTGGAAGCCGGCGAGATCACCTTCGACGCCCAGGCGATCCATCTGCGCCTCGGCAATGACGACGCCTCGCCCTTACCCGCCGCCGGCTATCAGGCACAGGAAGTCGCGGTGAAGGTCAAACGCGGCACCATCC
>JAYUIZ010000298.1:0-7047 GCA_043765595.1 Lysobacter sp.
GTTCGTGACCCGCGCGATCCTGCCGGAACCGCCGTCGGGAAACACGATATCGAAGAACGCGCCACCGGGCAGCACGTACTTCTGGCCGTTCGCGGGCGGTAGACCGTCATCGGCAATCAGATATTCCCCATGCACGACATATTCTGCTGCGGCGCGGGCGCCGTCGGGCGAGGCCATGACCACGATGTCGCGCAGTTGTTCGCGATAGCTGCGGTCCATGCGCGCGAGGAACGCGGCGAAGGCGTCGCGGCCGGTTTCGCGCGCGCCCTGGTTGAGATCGTGGGCCACGTCGTCGGTGAGCAGCGCCAGCATCGCGGCCCAGTCGCCGCGGTTGAAGGCGGCGTAGTAGCCGAGGATGAGCGTTGTGGCGCGGTCATGCGCGCGGTTGCCGTCGATGATCATGGGGCGGTGCTCCTGGAAGCGGTTCAGCGCGGTGACACGAACAGATCGCGGTGGAAGAAGTAGACCTCATTGAGCAGGAACCGCCTGCGCGTGTCGAAGCTGCGGTAGCGGCTGGTCGGCGTGGGTGAGCCGAGACAGGCGATGCCGACTTCGCCGCAGATCCGCAGCGCGCGCGACATGTGCAGCGGGTCGCTGACCACGATCGCGCGGCCGAGTTTGCGTGTGCGCATCAGCGCCGCGGCTTCGCTCAGGTTCTCGCGGGTGTTGCGCGATACGGTTTCGATCATGATCGCGCTGGCCGGCACGTCGCGACGCAGCGCGTAGCGACGCGCGACCTGCGATTCCGAAAACCGCGCGCCGTTGCCGCCGAAGCCGCCGGTGAAGATCAAGGTCGGCGCCAGGCCGCGTTTGTAGAGATCGATGCCGTGGCGGATGCGCTCCTCGAACACCGGCGACGGACGCGCGTCGTAGGCGGCGGCGCCGAGCACGATGATGGTGTCGGCGTTGACCTGGTCGCCAACGGCGTCGTCGCGGGCGCCGACATGCATGATGTACAGCGCTACGCTGCACAGCCACAGCAGTAGCGCAACCAGCAGACGTCGCAGCCAGCGGAACAGGCCGCCGCGCTTGGGGCGCTTCCCGGACGCGCGTTGGATCAGTGGTCCAAATGCGGGTGGCGGCAGCGCGCTGCGGCTCATGCCTGCGCCTGCCAGGGCAAGGTGTTGAGGTCGACGTTGCCGCCGGAAATCACGATGCCGACGCGGCGCCCGGCGAAGCGTTCGCGATGACGCAAAACTGCGGCGAACGCGATTGCGCCGGAGGGTTCGACCACCAGTTTCAGCCGCTCCCACAGCAGCCGCATCGCGTCGATCACCGCGTCGTCGTCAATGACCAGGATGCCGTCGATATGCCGCTGCAGCAGCGTCAGCGTACGCGGCGCGAGATGGCCGCGCAGGCCGTCGCAGATGGTGTTGGCGGCCATGTCGGTGATGCAGCGGCCTTCGCGCAGCGAGGCGTGGGCGTCGGCCGCGCCTGCGGGCTCCGCGCCCAGGATCTCCAGGTCCGGTCGCAGCGTGCGCGCGGTCAGCGCGCAGCCCGAGAGCAGGCCGCCGCCGCCGACCGGCGCCAGCAGGGTGTCGAGGTCCGGTTCGCTGCGCAGCAGTTCCAGCGCCACTGTGCCCTGTCCGGCGATCACGTCGCTGTCGTCGAAGGGATGCACCAGATGCCCGCCGGTCCGGGCGACCAGCGCGTCCGCGGCGGCGTTGCGCGCGGCCATGGTCGGCGCGCAGCGGACGATTTCTGCACCGTAGCCGGCGATCGCCTTCAGTTTCACCGCCGGCGCGCCCTCGGGCACCACCACGGTCGCGGGCACCCCGCGCAGGCGGCTGGCCAGGGCCACCGCGGCGCCGTGGTTGCCGGAACTCTGGGTCACGATGCCATGCGCGGCGCGGCTTTCGTCCAGTGCGAAGATCGCATTGCAGGCGCCGCGGAACTTGAAGGCGCCGACCCGCTGCAGATTCTCGCATTTGAAATGCAGTTCGCAGCCGGCGATGTCGTCGAGCGACCGCGAGCGCAGCAGCGGGGTGCGCTGGGCGTGTGGGGCGATCCGCGCCGCGGCCGAAAGCACGGCGGCGAAGTCGGGCAAGGTCGGTACGGCGGCGGTCATCCGGGCATCGTAACAGGCGCTACAAGTCGGCCCGGACGTGGTTGGCGGCAGCGCGCCCCACACGCGCAGCGAAGACGGCATCCGGAGCGGCGATTGTCCGATGCCGGCAAGTCGCGAGCGCGGCGGCGGCCTGCGCAACATGAACGAGTCTCGGGCTGTTCGGCCGCTTGTGACGTGATCGATAGACGCACTGCACGGATTTCTTAAGGACGGGTTCAATCCGAGGGGTAGATGCTCGATACTCCAACGGGCCGATCCCGTCGGCAACGATCACTCAGGGGTACCGCCATGTTCCGTCTTGGTCTGCTTGCGACACTCTCCGCACTGATTCTGACCGGTTGCGTCAGTACCTACGCATATCGCGACGACGAGGGCGGCGACTATTACTATTCCGAGCCGTCGGTGCAGTACCACGACGTCTATGGCGCACCGTACGGTTCGATAGGTTATGGCTATCCGGGCGGCTGGTACGGCAGCTTCGGCTACGGGTTTGGTTACGGCCATACGCCTTATTCGCGCTTCGGTTTCCCCTACCGCTACGACAATTACCGCTACGGTTTCCCGTATTCGTACTACCCCTATCCGCACCGCAGGCCGCACCATCCGCGCCCGCCCTATGTCGTTCCCCCGGGTACGCCGCCGCCCGGCGTGATCGATCCGCCTCCCGGCAACGGCGGTCCGCAGATTGGCGATCGCGACCGCGATGGCGGCCCGTGGCGTCATCTCGATCGTCGTCGTCCCGTCGATGCGATTCCGATGCCCGGCAGCCAGCCTCTCAGGGTGGTGCGGGATGATCGTCCGCAGCGCCGGATCATGGCGCCGCAGCCCGGGCTGAGCGGCGGTAGCGACAGGCAGCCCGGCATGGTGCCGCAGGTGCGTCGTGCACCGGTATCGACGCCGCAGCCTGCCGCCCAGCCGCGTCCGCAGATGGAATCGCCACGCCCGCGGATGGAGTCGCCGCGACCGTCGGCGCCCGAACGGCGTATCGAACCGCAGGAACGAGAATCCCGTCGCGATACGACGCCCTGAAAGCGCTTGCCAAGCGCCCGAATTGGTCGCAAGCTAAACCGCTCTGACCGGTTGCGTCGGATTCCGACGTATCACGGTAAGAATCGCCGACCCCCGGCGGGGAATTCCGGATCCCCCCTGTTCCGCTCCCCGTCGGGCGTCGGCACCTTGATGCAACAGCGACGGCCCGTGTCTTGACCGGGCGTCGACAAATCCCTTTGAATCGCCCTCGAATCGCTTGACTGACCGTCAGAACGGTCTATTGCTTGCGTGGCTGATGGTCAAGATCATTCGACATCGCCGCTGTGCGGAATCGACAGACAAAAAAAGGGGCCGAATGTCCCCCGACATTCGGCCCCTGGCTCCCTCAGCGCGCACGTGGCCAGCCCTGTTCCACCCCGGCCTGCGCTTTCGCGCATGCCGCGCTGAGTGCCACTGGAGATAAGCAGATTGCGTGCCAACTTTGGCGCCATGGTTCCGACGACACGCATCCCCCAGAACGTCATTCGTTAGAATGCGCGGCAGACAAGGTGGCGCGATGCCGCACGCGGCCATCATCCAAATCGCGACCACGACCGCGACGACAGGTACCCAGATGAACGACTTCTACCGCTTCGACGTTATCGTCATCGGCGGCGGCCATGCCGGCACCGAGGCCGCGCTTGCGTCCGCGCGCGCCGGTGCGCGCACCCTGCTGCTCACCCACAACATCGAGACCGTCGGCGCGATGAGCTGCAATCCGGCCATCGGCGGCATCGGCAAGGGGCATCTGGTCAAGGAGATCGACGCGCTCGGCGGAGTCATGGCCCGCGCCGCGGATGCCGCCGGCATCCAGTGGCGCCGCCTGAACGCATCGAAGGGCCCGGCGGTGCGCGCCACCCGC
Organism: Lysobacter sp.; assembly: GCA_043765595.1. GTDB lineage: Bacteria > Pseudomonadota > Gammaproteobacteria > Xanthomonadales > Xanthomonadaceae > Lysobacter_I. The sequence goes on from JAYUIZ010000298.1 coordinate 3,960, forward strand.
TGTCAGGCCGATCGCGCGCTGTACCGCAGCTTCGTCCGCCGCGCGGTGGAATCGCAGCCCAACCTGACCGTCTTCCAGTCAGCGGTCGACGACATCATCATCGAAGGCGATGCCGTGCGCGGCGCGATCACCCAGACCGGCCTGCGCTTCGAGGCGCCCGCGGTGGTGCTGACCGCCGGCACCTTCCTCGCCGGCAAGGTCCACATCGGCGAGACCCAGTTCGCCGCCGGCCGCGCCGGCGACCCGCCCGCGACCACGCTCGCCGCGCGGCTGCGCGAGCGCCCGTTCCAGGTCGACCGGCTCAAGACCGGCACGCCGCCGCGCATCGACGGCCGCAGCCTCGATTATTCGGTGATGGACGAGCAGCCCGGTGACGATCCGCGCCCGGTGTTCTCGTTCATGGGCAGCACCGCCGACCATCCGCCGCAGATCTCATGCTGGATCACGCACACGTCCGAGCGCACCCACCACATCATCCGCGGCGCGCTGCACCGCTCGCCGATGTACAGCGGCCAGATCGAAGGCATCGGCCCGCGCTACTGCCCGTCGATCGAGGACAAGGTGGTGCGCTTCGCGGAGAAGGCGTCGCACCAGATCTTCGTCGAGCCCGAAGGCCTCGACGTGGCCGAGATCTATCCCAACGGCATTTCCACCTCGCTGCCGTTCGACGTGCAGCTGGATCTGGTGCGCAGCATCCGCGGCTTCGAGCGCGCGCACATCACCCGCGCCGGCTACGCGATCGAATACGACTACTTCGACCCGCGCGGGCTGAAGAATTCGCTGGAGACCAAACTCGTGGCGGGCCTGTTCTTCGCCGGCCAGATCAACGGCACCACCGGCTACGAGGAAGCGGCGGCGCAGGGGCTGATCGCCGGACTCAATGCCGCGCGTCACGTGCGCGGGCTCGATGCGTGGTGTCCGCGCCGCGACCAGGCTTATGTCGGCGTGCTGATCGACGACCTGATCACCCACGGCACCAAGGAGCCGTATCGCATGTTCACCAGTCGCGCCGAATACCGGCTGCAACTGCGCGAAGACAATGCCGACCTGCGCCTCACGGAGGCCGGCCGCAACCTGGGGCTGGTCGACGATGCGCGCTGGGAGCGCTTCGCGCGGAAGCGCGATGCGGTTGTCGCCGAAACCGGGCGCCTTGGTGCGCTGTGGGCGTCGCCGAACAACGCGCTGGGCCGCGAGGCAGTGGCGACCTTGGGCATCGAACTGAGCCGCGAAACCCACGCGCTGGATCTGCTGCGTCGCCCCGAACTCGACTACGCGAAGCTGTTGAGTGTGCCGATGCTCGGCCCGTCGGTGGAGGATGTTGCGGTGGCCGAACAGGTCGAGATCGAGGCGAAATACTCCGGCTACCTGGCGCGCCAGCGCGAGGAAATCGCGCGACAGCAGCGGCATGAGCACACCGGCATTCCGGAAGGTTTCGATTATGCCGCTGTGCGCGGCCTGTCGTTCGAGGTGCAGCAGAAACTCGAACGCGTGCGTCCCCAAACCGTGGGCCAGGCGCAGCGCATTCCGGGCATGACCCCGGCGGCGATCTCGCTGCTGCTGGTGCATCTGACCCGCCAGCGGCGTGGCGCCGCGGCCTAGCCCCTGGCGCCGTTCACGCGGACGGATGACGTACCCTAAGAGCTTGTTGAAATTCTCAGTGCTCTTGCGATGGGCAGCCATGAAAAACGCATTTATCCCCGGTAGAGCGGCCTTCAGGCCGCTGAAACGTGACTGGGCCGTTGAACAGCGGCCGGAAGGCCGCTCTACCGGCTTGATCGGCAGATTTCAAACAGGCCTCTAAGACCATGCGCACACCTCTTCGCCCGCTCGCCCTCGTTGTCCTAGTCCTGCTCTCCGCTTGCAGTGAGACACCCGCCCCGCCGAAGCCCGTCATCACCGGCGAGGTTGCGATCGAAGCCTGGCCGCTGCCGGCGATGCCCGGTTCGGCGCAGCCGGACCTGGCGCTTGCGCCCGACGGCCGCGTGCTGCTCAGCTGGATCAACAGCGGCGGCGGCCGCCGGCCGGCGTTCCAGTTTGCCGAGTTCTACCCGGACGGCCACTGGGAAGGCCCGCGCACGGTGGCGATCGGCAATTCGATGTTCACTAACTGGGCCGACACCCCGCATATCGCCGCCACCGCCGACCGCGCGCTGTGGGCGCACTGGCTGCAGAAGTCCTCCGGCGCGTCCAACGCCTACGACATCATGCTGGTGCGCTCGCTCGACCACGGCATGAACTGGAGCGCGCCGCGCAAGGCGCATGACGACAGCACGCAGACCGAACACGGTTTCGTGTCGATGTGGCCGCAAACCGAGAGCAGTATCGGCATGGCCTGGCTCGATGGCCGCAACACTTTCGATACCGGCGCGCTCAAAGACGGCGGCGGCCACGAGGGGCATGGCGACGGTCACGGCGGCGGCGCGATGACCCTGCGCGCCGCGGTCTTCGATGCGAACCTTCGGGCCAGCGCCGCGGCCGAAATCGACACGATGGCCTGCGACTGCTGTCAGACCGATGCCGCCGCCACCGGCGATGGCGCGGTGCTGGTGTATCGCGGGCGCAGCAAGGACGAGATCCGCGACATCTACGCCACGCGCTTCGACGGCAAGATCTGGTCGACGCCGTCGCGCGTGCATGCCGACGACTGGGCGATGCCGGCCTGTCCGGTCAACGGCCCGTCGGTCGCGGCGCGCGACAAGGACGTGGTGGTCGCGTGGTACACCGCGGCCGGCGATACGCCGATGGTGAAGCTCGCGCGCTCCATCGACGGTGGCGCTACGTTCGCGACACCCGTTGCAGTGGATACGGGCGCGGCGACGCAGGGCCGGGTGACGGTGGCGGTCGATGCGCAGCAGGTATGGCTGCTGTGGATGCGCGAAGAGGCTGGCGCGCAGTCGCTGTGGCTCGCGCGCTACACGCTTGATCTGTCGAAACAGCTGCAGCGCACCAAGCTCGTCGATCTGCAGGGCAAGGGCCGCGCAACCGGTTTCCCGAAGCTGGTGCTCAGCGGAAGTGCAGCGCATGTGGTGTGGACTGATGTGGTGGATGGCGTGCCGGAGCTTCGCGGCGTGCGTCTGGTGGCCGCGAA
>JAYUIZ010000299.1:0-2494 GCA_043765595.1 Lysobacter sp.
AGTGCCTGCGACCTCGGCCCTTGCCCGCCCCCCAACCACTTCTTCAGAAAATCGAACACAACATCCCCAGTCGTATGAGCCATCGGCAAGCGCCGTCCATCACGACCTTAGCCTCACGTACCGGGGCCGTGTACCTGTAAGGTCTGACAGGAGTGATGGAAGCCCGTTCGGGATCGCTAAAACGGTCAAAGAGCCGTTTTTTTCGCAGGGCCCGGACCGAGCCGTCCTGATTACGGGCGCATGAAATCACACGCGCCATAGACTGGCATGATGGAGCGCGCGCCGCGCCGCGGAGCATCCGCGCGAAAAGCCGATCCAGCGGCCATCACGGCCATCGAAGAGCGTTCGCGTCATTGCAGATCGTCAGGGCGCCGATCGCGCCAGAGGTCCAAGCGCGACGCCACAAAAAACCCCGCCTTGCGGCAGGGTTTCTTGAAGATTGGCAGCCCCGGATGGATTCGAACCACCGGATGCCTGAGTCAGAGTCAGGTGCCTTACCGCTTGGCGACGGGGCTGTAGAGCTGTTCGGCTGCGATTGTAGCGCCAAAAGCGTACCGCCAGAACCGGTAAAAACGCGCCCGGCCAGGCGGAATGGATCAACGCTTCGAGAACTGGCTAGCGCGACGAGCCTTGTGCAGACCGACTTTTTTGCGTTCGACTTCGCGGGCATCGCGAGTCATAAAGCCCGCCTTGCGGAGCTCGGACTTCAGGGTTTCGTCGTATTCCACCAGCGCGCGGGCAATGCCCAGACGGATGGCGCCGGCCTGGCCGGTGGTGCCGCCGCCGGAGGTGGTTGCGATGATGTCGAACTGCTCGCCGGTCTTGGTGAGCTCGAGCGGCTGACGCACGATCATGCGCGACGTTTCGCGGCCGAAAAACTCGTCCAGAGGACGTTCGTTGACGGTAATGGTGCCGGTGCCCTTGCGCAGGAACACGCGGGCGACGGAGGATTTGCGACGGCCGGTGCCGTAATTCTGCTGAGTAGCCATCGTTTAGATATCCAGGACTTGCGGCTGCTGGGCGGCGTGCGGGTGCTCGGCACCCTTGTACACCTTGAGCTTCTTGTACATGGCGCGGCCGAGGGGATTCTTCGGCAGCATGCCCTTCACGGCGATCTCGATCACGCGCTCGGGATGACGTTCCAGCGCCTGAGCGAGGTTCTCGGTCTTGAGGTTGCCGATATAGCCAGTGAAGCGGTGATACAGCTTATCGTTCAACTTGTTGCCGGTCACCACGATCTTTTCGGCATTGACCACGATCAAGTAGTCGCCGGTATCGACGTGCGGGGTATAAACGGGCTTGTGCTTGCCGCGGAGGCGGCTGGCCAGCTCGGCGGCCAAGCGGCCGAGCGTTTTGCCGGAAGCGTCAACGAGATACCAGTCGCGCTGGACGGTCTCGGACTTGGCAGTGAAAGTCTTCATGAAGGAGCTCTTTTGATTGGTGCTTGGTCGGACTGATTCCACGCAGTTTCTTTCAGAAACCGGCGGAACTTCGCCTCGCGTTGTCGTCGTGCCGCCGCGTGAGCGGGGCCACAAAGAGGCGGGATCATAGCCGGCCGGCCGCGCCGCCGCAAGTCGTCTTAACGCATTGGAGGCGTGATCGGCGGCCCCGGCCTCGCGTAAACCGAGGTCTTGCCCGAAGATTGCCAAGTGACCGCCGCTGCCTGCGCCCATCCCGCTGCCCCGACCCTGCACGCCCTGACCGACCAGTGCGTACAGTGCGGGCTGTGCCTGCCGGCCTGCCCAACCTACGCGCTGGAGACGATCGAAACCGAATCGCCCCGGGGCCGGATCGCACTGATCAAGGCCTGGGAGGCCGGGCTGACGGCCCCGACCGCGGCCGGCGACCGGCATCTCGACCATTGTCTCGGGTGCCGACGCTGCGAGTCGGTCTGTCCCGCCGGAGTGAATTACGGCCCGATCCTGACACAGGCGCGGGCGCGTCAACGCGAGCGACGTGCGCCAGGCTGGCGCCAGCGCGGCGCGGAGCTGCTGGCCGCACGCCAGGATCTGCGCGGCGCCGTTCTGGGCCTGTATCGAACGGTTTGGCCATTGCTTCCCACTGCCCTCAAGCCATTGCCGCGGCCGCCCCCGTCTCGGACCCGACTACGGCCCGAGAAACCGCCCGGAACCGCCGACAGGCCTGAAGCCGCCGTCTTCATCGGCTGCATCGCACAACACTATGAAGGTCCGGCGCGCGCTGCCTTGACTGCACTGCTGGATGCGGCCGGGCTGCGGGCGGACTTTCCGGTCGCCCAGACCTGCTGCGGCGCCCTGCACGCCCACGCCGGCGATACCGAAACCGCACTGCGCCTGCAAGCAGAAAACCTGCACGCTTTTGCCCATGCCGAGGTGGTATTGACGCTGGCCAGCGGCTGCCACGAGGCCGTTGTCGATACCGTAGGCGCGCGGGCGACGGATGCGATCGCCTATGTGGCGCAGCATGCCGACGCACTGCGCTTCGCGCCGCGTCACGAACGGATCGCCCTGCATCT
>JAYUIZ010000300.1:0-7032 GCA_043765595.1 Lysobacter sp.
TCACTCGCAGGGATTGGCGTGTTTTCGCTGCCTGTGGCACTACGCGCGCCAAGGTGATCTTGGCGCTGTGGTGGGCGATGTGCCGACATTGCTTGCTGGCTACGGCTGCGACGGAATCTTCGTGCCATTCCCCGGCACAGTGTCGCTTCACGCAGCCAGCCTCGGCGCCGAGATGGCGCTGGACTGGGTAAATGGCGTTTCCTCGCCGACTCTTCAAACGCGTGTGTTAGACAGGAATTTTGAGCTCGCTACGCCCGATTGCAATCCGGCGGCTCACAAGCATTGCCCTGTATGCCATTCATGAGTTCTTGGGCAAGCACGGATCACCGCAAGCTGCTTCACTTCAAGCCCAAGGTTTTGGAAGTATTCGAGAGGCACATCCAAGTCGCTGATGCAGATTCTGAGGCCGGAGGCTTGTTACTCGGAACAGTGCACGGTGAGCATCTAATGATTGAGCAGGCTACGACCCCTACGGAGCGGGACCGGCGATTCAGATGCTTGTTCGAGCGCATGCCTTTTGGACACGCTGCCGTCGCGTCGGCGCTTTGGATCAAAAGCGCAGGGCAAACTCGGTATATTGGTGAATGGCATACGCACCCTGAGGACTACCCTATACCCTCTGGCATTGATCGTTCAGAGTGGAAGCGCGTAAGCTCGGCTCGGCTGGATGGTCGACCTCTCCTCGCAGTTATTGTGGGTCGATTAGATCTTCGCGTAGAACTCGTTGAGCGCGTCGGCGAGGCGCACCGCTTGCGCGGTATCAAATAATATTCAAGCGTTGTCGTCGCGCCTTTGTCTTAAAATGTAGTGCCGGTTCTAGGAAAGCAGCCTCGAAGACTGTCTAGCTCCCGCAAGTTAGTCATCGTCTTCCATATCCTCTCCCAGAACATTCGATATCGGCATCAAGTAGTCCGACGCCTCCCGCGGCTCGATGAGGGTGTAGTCGGACCGACCTCGATCGCGATAGGCATGCGACACAGGGTAGGAACTCAGGCCCGGGGTTGTCGCCAGGCGCAGCGTGGCGCCAGCGAGCGTCTGCAGGCCACTCAACCACGCCCGTTCCGCCAATCCTGAAATGAATACCGGGCCGTCCGGGGTAAGCGGCGCTGGGATGGCTGCATTAGGGTGCGTCAGGAGCGCGAAACTCTCGAAGGGCGGGTCCTCCACATCCTCCCGCTCCCAACGCTCCCACAAACCAGCCGCGCACAACACCTGACCATCTTCCGCTTGGATGAAGTGCGGCACTGCCGGTCGCACCGTGCGATCCCATTTGTAGTAGCCAGTCATGGGCACGATGCAGTGCTGGGTCTGCCAAGGCTTGCCGAAAATGCGGCTGCGCGCGGCGCGTTCAAGCCGCGCCGTCACCGTGGTATAGGGCGTCTCTGGTGTTTTAGACCAGCGGGGGACGAGTCCCCATTGCATGCGCGCGGCATGCAGAACACCGTTGACCGACCGCACCACCCAAGCCTCATTGCCCTTACCCAGATTGTAGTGGTCCGGCGAGGCGGCGATGGACTCGTGCACTTCTGCCGGCCAGGTTTCCGGCAAATCGGTCGATGAAGCAAAGGCTTGGACGAAACGGCGCATGCCACCTTCTGGTTCTGAGCTTCACGAGTCAAAGGCCAACGTGTCGTGAAGGGCGAACCGATACCGTGAGAGCACGCCCCAAACACGAATGCCCCCGGAGGGGCACTCGGGTCTTTCGGCGCACAGTGAGGGATATCCCTCGGCTCCCTTCACGGCACCGCGGGGCCAGTGGCAGGCGGTGTGGTTCCGATCTTGGGTGCAGTCACCTAATCAACCAACATAGATTGCCACTGCCCTCGCCATCCGAAAATCGGGAAGCTCATCGCTTCCGCGTAGGAAAAATCCTACGCGAACGTGGATCTCAATGGCGAATGGAGGGAGCAGGTCCAGCACCCTCCGTGATCGCCTGACGGATGCGGTGCGGCCACGGCGATTGTCGCGCGGGACTGCATATACACTAAGATATTCAAGGGAAGATTAGACTTACCCTAAGAATGGTTTGCTCACCTCCTTGGCCCAGCATAAATTTCCTGAAGCAGTTATTGCGTGTTAATTTTCTTCGCACCTGGCTGAACACCGAAGAACTCCCCCAGGTATTTGTGACCTCGCAACGATAGCGGCCGGTAGATAACTTTACGGCCGCAGCTTGGCACGCTCTCGGCCCTCAAACGCGCGATAACAGAAGGATGCAGATCAGCGGTATCAGATATTTCGCGATCTTTTTCAGGCCAAGGCGCGAGCCTGCGTAACCGCGAACCGTTTTGTGCTGAGAACGGTTCTGAATGCTGAGGTCCAAACGAATCCGGGTAGAGCCTCAGCTTAGTCTTGTCCACGTAGATTGGGTTGCGCCCGCAAGTGGCCTCGTCCAGCATCCATTTCAGCGCTATGTCGGATAGACGCGACTCGTCCTCCGCATAGCTGCCACCGATGTCAGAGTGATTTCCTGCGAACCACAGTTGCCATAAGTGAGGGCGACCATCTGTGAATCTATTATTGTTTTTCCCCCCACCCCACTCAACGCGTCCGAAATGACGGCGCGTCTCATCGATCGCCAATGCATGGCGAACGATCGGGATACGGTAATCCAAATACCTGTCGTAGTCTTTGACGCGCCAAAAGGCGAGGTGGAATGGCCAACCGCCTACACCACTGGGCGCCCAGCGAATCGTCAATGCAATAAACGTAAGAAACGCAAGTAGCCCGCCCACACCCGCTGTCATCAAGGCCCACTCCCATCCTGACCACTGGGGTTGCCAAGTCGTCCACCTTTCTATCGCCCAACCCAATCCACCCAGCACGACCAAAGCCGCAACAATCGCCGCAATGCGCTGAACCATGGGCACGCCTAATGCAGCCACTGCGTCAAAAACTCCTACAAATTCTGGATGCACATCTGCGCGGTTTTCATCACCAGGAACGTCGTATTTTTTTCGAAACAAAAGTGCTTTTCTTTCCCGTTGTGCGTCGAACGTTTTACGTGGCCAGCCAGAACCGTGTTCATAAACCGTGCGCACTGCTTCGGTCGCGATTGAACGAAGCGTCAGGCCAGCGCGTGGGAACGGTCCTCCCTTCCCATCGCTTTCAGGAACGCCGCATTGATTGAGTACGTTGGCCAATGCGCGAACCGTATATCCACCGCGGCTGAAACCAATGAGGTAGATTCGATCACCGGGTTCGTAGTGCTTCAGGATGGCCTCGTAGCATTCGATCAGGTTGCGGCTGAAACCTAATCCGAAGACTTGGCTTACAAAAGATCGAACGGACTGCCAGAGTTCTAATCGCACTACCCCCGAAGCACTGGCGGTGCCTATTCCAGGATCGTAGAAGCTGACCTGCTCAGTAGGATTGATTGGGCTGTCGGGCCCGACACGTGTAGCTCGATAAAGCTTGTAGACGTTGCTCAGTTGCTGATCCGGCCGCATGCCGCCGACTTGGCCGGTGCCATCAGCGAATATCAAGATATTTTTTGCCATACCATCCCCGTTCGTCGTTAAAGCAGTTGGAATGTGAAGCTCGACGGAGTATAGATGTGACAGGTATCCAATTTGCCAATTGATACCATCAATCGAACCAGACGGAACGTGATACGGGGGGAGTTGCATGGACGAGTTTGATCGCACGCGTGTGCCGAGGTATACAGCATGCGCATGCCTGCCTAAGGCGGCGGCATCTAGGAGCAAACCCTCTTTCGTTGCCGTTTTCCGATTGAAATTGCAAATAGGCTTTTTGTTCCTGAGTGCATTTGGCTGGAACGCAACCATCGCGGCGGCGGACACGCAGCCGGTATGCATCCAGCCATCCGCTGAAGTCGAAACGGCGTTAGTTGTCCGCCAAAGTGCAACTATAGCCTCGGCACCATTGGATCGCCTCTTACTAGGTGCGCAGGTGCGCGTGTTGGGCGAGGTCCCACATTGGTATCTGGTTGAATTGGCAAATGGAAAAACCGGGTTCACTGCCAAGAACTGGGCTCGCGTGTCAGCCTGCGACGGCAAGATGTCAAAGGGGGGTTCCTTCGAACTGCATGCGATCGATGTCGGCACCGGCTTAGCGCTATTTGCTCGTGGCGCGGACTTTTCGTTGCTATACGACGCCGGGAGCAACGACGATGTGGCCGGTGGCGCGAAAAACCGGGTTGTGTCCTATTTGACTGAAACTTTCCCAGACTTGAAACGTATCGATCACGTGATTCTCAGCCATCCCCACCGCGATCACCTTGAGTTGATGGCCGATGTCTTTGCCGCCTACGAGGTTGGCGATGTCTGGGATTCGGGTGCGGCGCACACCACTTGTAGCTACCGCGATTTTGTTCGCGCCATCGCCAACGAGCCGGGCGCTCGTTACCACACCGCGTTGCAGAATTTCGGCCAGTCCACGTCAGCGTTCGACGCCGGCTGCCGTGTAGACCAGGAAGTGCTGGTGCTGCGCCATGGAGCCCGCATTGATACCGACCCTGTGACTTTAGGGGCTGGGGCAGCGATGCAATTTCTTTATACCGACGGGTCCAAGCACAGCGATCTCAATGACAACAGCTTGGTGGTGCGCCTAGATCTGGGAGCGCACGCCGCCTTGCTTACTGGGGATGCTGGCGGCGGCTCCCGAAAGCCACCGTCGGTTCCGCCTTCCCCAAAATCCATCGAGGCTATCCTGCTTTCCTGCTGCACGACGGAGTTGAAAGCGGACGTGCTGATCGCCGGCCACCACGGCAGTATGACCTCGTCTCGGTCTACGTTCTTGGACGCCGTGGGCGCAAGGACCTTCGTCGTATCCTCCGGCCCGTTCAAATATTCGGGGACGATGCTGCCGGATCCGGAAGTCATTGCCGAATTGGACCGTCGAGGCGATGTCTGGCGAACCGACGTGGACGACGCGGCATGCGCGGCTAACCCAGACAAAACTGGGCCAGACGCGGACAAGAAACCAGGCGGCTGCAACGACGTAGTTGTCCGCTTTTCTACCAACGGCATAACCGCGGACTACGCTCCGTCGTCTGCCGTTGGGGATGGAAAGAGCGACGATTGAGGCCTTGCGAGTATCCACTCTGTCCCACAACGTCAATCCAGTTCAGCTGCTAAAAACACTGCCCATCCATTTGAACTCAGGAGATGAAGGACCATGCTTCGAATAAAAGCTATGCCGCCCATTGCCATAATCGCTGCAGCGATGTTGATCAGCGGGTGTGTCAACCTCAAGGCGGTTCGGGAGTTCGCCGCAACTTCCGCAGACTTGACCGACTACAAAGCGGTGACTGCACGCTACGCCACGAGCGCAGAGCGTCAGCTTCAAGAGCTTCCGGTCGACAAGCGCTTCGATGCGACCCGCAGCAACTTGCAGAAGCTCCAAGCAGTCACGGCGCAGGACAAGGCTTCGTTGTTGAAGCTCCACGCCGCTACCACCGGCTATATGGCCGCATTGGCGGGCTTGGCCGGTGACGATGCGTATTCACTTTCCTCGGAAATCGATCAGGTTTCCGGTGCAATTGCGGCATCTGAGCAGTTAAAGATCGACGCCACCCACGTTCAGGCTTACGGCAACATCGTTAAAAAGGTCGTGAGCTGGATCGTGGCCGCGGAGCAGGCCAGGGACGTTAAAAACATGGTACGAACCTACGGCGCAGACATGGACAAGCTGCTTGAGGCGATGCAGGTCGCTACCCAAACCTACGGCTTCGTGCTTGAGCAAGAAGCGGCGACCTCTGCGGCAGTCGCCGCTTACCGCGAAGCGCATTGGGACGCTCCGATGCCGGGCGACATCAACCTGACCGCGGGGCGCCGCGAAGTCGTCGCGACGCTGCTGCGTCGCTCAAACCTGGCGCAAGAAACTGCACAAGCCGAAGCGTTACGGTCCCAGAAAGCCGCAGCAGCCGGTCTGGCCGAAGTGCGGGAAGCACACCAGGCACTGTTGATTAACATCGACCGACTCAAGGCGAAGGATGTGCAGGCATTGCTGAAGAAGGCGACGTCCGACCTCAAATCGATTCACAAGAGCCTCGCCACCCTTTAATCGCAAGGACAAGCCATGACCACAAAGAAACTGGATGATGAAAAACGGACCGCGTTCGCTGTGGCCAATGCATTGGATGAATCTGCAGATGCCATCAAGGCCCGAAGCCGTGAAGCCTATGGAAATGGGAAGCTGTCGTTGGATGACTACCTGACCGCGTTGGCGACAGAAACCGAATTGCGATCCCAAGCATCTGTCATCGTTGCGATGAATCTCACCAAGGTTCTGGCAGATGCAGCCGAAGCTGGGGCCGATCTCGAAGCCGCGATTGCCCAAGCTAAAGAGCGCATTCAAGACGTTCGTGACCGGAAGAAGGCACTGGCGATTGCAGCCGCCTTAATCACACTGGCAGCAGCCGTATCGGCTCAGAATGTTGCCGGTATTGCGGCGGCGGCAAAGGTGCTTTACACGCTTAGCAAACCCCCGAAATGAAGAAGGCCCGGCGGTAGTCTCACGTTCCGCTCCGTCCGTTGCGCCCAGCAAGAGCTTTTGAAATGCGCGCATCGGGCCGGGCAAAAGGCCCTCGGCCTTGACAGCCGTATTTTATACGGTTAAATTACGGCTTTAATACTGTCCGAAGGTTCTGCCATGGCTGAGAAAACGAAGTTGACTGTCAATCTGTCCGAAGAAGTTACGGCGACCTTGAAAGCGCTTGCGAGTGAGCGCGGCACCTCAGTGACTGAAATTCTTCGTCAGGCAATCAGCACTGAGAAATTTCTGTTGACCGAAGTTAAGGAAGGCGGCAAGGTTCTCATCAAGGATCGCGACGGAAACATGAAGGAACTACTGTTGAGATGAACGCTGTTGCGGATGACCAGACCGATACGGATGTTGAGGTCATCGGGGTTGAGTTCCTTGACGCACCGTCCGTCGAGGTGCTCCCTGTTCAACATAGCAACGACATTGACATCGCCGATCTACCAGCTCAAAGGACGCAGCCTTACGACCCTGAAAAAGCTTTGGACGACGCTCGAAAAAACATCGCCTACCTGCTGATTGGTCTTT
>JAYUIZ010000301.1:0-2486 GCA_043765595.1 Lysobacter sp.
CGCGCCGCCGCCGGGCCTGTCGCCCGCCCGCACCAGCGACCCCGGGCCGCAGCCGGTGCCGCTACCCGATAGCCAGTCGTTCAAACCACCGCAGCAGCCCGTGCCCACCGGCGGCTGATCCGCTCCGCAACGGAGACTGGCCATGCTGCGCAACGTTTTTCGCCACGCCCTGCCAGCACTGGTTTTGGCGGTGCTGGCATTGGTTCTGGCACTGGCCGCGCCGGTACGGGCGCAGACGCAGGCGCCGATTCCGCCGCTGACTTCGCCAGTGGTCGATACCACCGGCACGCTCAGCGCTGCGGAGATCGCGCAGCTCGAAGGGCAGGCGCTGGCGCTGCGGCAGCGCAAGGGCAGCCAATTGCAGGTTCTGATCGTGTCGACCACCCGGCCCGAGACGATCGATGATTACGCGCAGCGCGCGTTCGATGACTGGAAGCTTGGCCGCAAGGGCGTCGACGACGGCGTGCTGCTGCTGGTAGCGAAAAACGACCGCACTGTTCGCATCCAGCCGGGCTACGGTCTGGAAGGCGCCATCCCCGATATCGCCGCGGGTCGCGTCATCCAGGAATATCTGGTGCCGAAGTTCCGTGCCGGCGATTTCGCTGGCGGCATCGGCGATGCCACAGCGCAGTTGGTCCGTCTCATCGATGGCGAGACTTTGCCGGAGCCGATGGCGGCCGTCGGTGGCGGACATCAGGGCTGGTTTCCGGCGATTTTCCTCGCTTTTTTCATCTCGATGTTCATGCGCTCGCTGCTCAGCCGCGTGGCGCTTGTGCCGCGCATGCTGGTCATCGGCAGTCTGGTAGGCATCGTGATGGTGCTGTTCTCGGCACCGTGGGCGGTAACGCTGATCGGCATGGTCGTGGGTGCCATCGTGGCCGCACTCACCGGCAGCGGTGGCTATGCCCGGCAGGGTAGTTGGGGCTCGCTGGGCAATGATTCGTCGAGCGGCGGTGGTTGGGGCGGCGGTTCCAGCAGTTCCGACAGCTCCAGCAGTTCCGACAGCGGCTGGAGTGGTGGTGGCGGCAGCAGCGGAGGCGGTGGCGCCTCGGGGAGTTGGTGACCATGCGCCTGCTGAAGCATCTGTTCGCCGGTTCCGCGCGCCGCCTGTTTCCGCAGGCGCGCCTGCAGTGCATCGCCGAGGCCATCGCCCGCGACGAGCTTCGGCATCGCGGAGAAGTCTGTTTTGCGGTCGAATCCGCGCTGGATTGGCGCGCGCTCCGGGCCGGACGTCAGGCGCGCGACCGTGCGGTCGAGGTCTTTTCGCAGCTGCGGGTCTGGGACACCGCCGAGAACAACGGCGTCCTGATCTATCTGCTGCTGGCCGACCGGCGCATCGAAATCCTGGCCGACCGCGGCCTGACAGCGCATGTCAGCGGGGAACAGTGGCGCGGCGTGTGCCAGCTGATGGAAGAGCGCCTGCGCGCGGGCGATGCCGAAGCTGCGGTGTTGGAAGGCGTGGCGGCGGCGGGCGAACTGTTGGCCGCGCATTTCCCGCGCATCGATGGCCATGCAGACCGCAACGAGTTGCCCGACAGCCCGCAACTGCTCGACTGAACCGCGGGTCCGACGAAGCGCGGCCGGCTCCGGCACAATACGCGCACCGTTCGCCACGCCGCACCCGCCGATGACTTTCCTGCATCAGATCGATCCGATTCTGTTCCAATCGCCCGAGTTTTCCCTGTTCGGGGCGAACTTCCACCCGGCGGTTCACTGGTACGGGTTGATGTACCTCCTCGGCTTCAGCGCGGCTTGGCTGCTGGGCCGCAGCCGCATCCGCGCTGGCCGCTTGCCGGGCGTTACCGAACAGGCTTACAGCGATCTGTTGTTCTACTGCATGCTCGGGGTGATCTTTGGCGCGCGCATCGGCTACATCCTGATCTACGACCTGGGGTCGTACATCGCCGACCCCGTGCAGATTTTCAAGATCTGGCAGGGCGGCATGAGTTTCCACGGCGGTCTGGCCGGCGTGCTGGTGGCATCGCTGTGGTGGGCGCGCAAACAGCGCATGCATTTCTTCGATATCGTCGATTTCGTCGCGCCGCTGGTGCCGCCGGGGCTCGGTCTGGGCCGGCTCGGCAATTTCATCAATGGCGAACTCTGGGGCAAGTACACCGAAGCCGGCTGGGGCGTGATTTTCCCGCGCGCCGAAGCCGATCTGTACGGGCTCAGCGCCGCGCAGCTGGAGCGCATGCACGCCAGCGGCGCGCTTGATGTGATGGCGCGGCATCCGTCGCAGCTGTATCAGTTCGCGCTGGAAGGCGTGATTCTGTTCTGCGCGGTGTGGTGGTTCTCGCGCAAGCCGCGCCCGCGCTACGCAGTGGCTGGCCTGTTCGCGCTGCTGTACGGCTGCTTCCGGTTTCTGGTCGAATTCGTGCGCCTTCCCGACGAGCAGATCGGCTATATCGCCTTCGATTGGCTGACCATGGGCCAGGTGTTGAGTCTGCCGCTGGTCGCGCTGGGCCTGGTGCTGCTGTTTATGTCGC
>JAYUIZ010000302.1:0-7020 GCA_043765595.1 Lysobacter sp.
ACCATCGACGCCGTTGCCGGCACCCTCACCATCGCACGCGGTTGCGTCGACACTGTGCCAACGGCGCACGCTGAAGGTGCGCGCGTATGGTGTACCGACACCTATGTCGGCGCCGATCCCACCGAGTACCTGGCCGGCGAAACCGTCGAGGCGAAACTGCTCACCCGCACCCAGCAGGGCACGCTTGATGCAGCGCTCGCACCGATCACGCAGGTGCGCCTCGATGCGCGTCACGCGCGTCCCTATCCCCCGGGACGGGTACGGATCAATGGCAGCGCTTGGCCACAAACGACCTTCGCGCGCCTTGCGATCGCGTGGGCGCACCGCGACCGCGTGCTGCAGGGCGATCGCCTGATCGAACATGAGGCCGGCAGCATCGGCCCGGAACCCGGCACAACCACCACAGTGCGTGTGCTCAACGCGCTCAGCGGTACGCTGCTGCACGAAACCGCAGGCATCCCAGGAACCAGTCACACCCACGATCTGCTGCTTGCAAACGACGCAACGATCCGCGTTGAGATCGAAAGCCGGCGCGGGGCGCTCTCCAGTCGCCAAAAGCACGTCCGTGTCCTCAATTGCGAGTGCGGCGAAAAACTGGCGAACGCTGACTTCGACACGCAGGCTGCCTGGACACTCGGCACCGACTGGTCGATCGTCGGTGGCGCCGCAATCAAGGCTGCAGGCATCGCCTCCGACCTCGAACAGCCGTTCGCGTTCGTCGATAGCGGTCTCTACCGCATTGAAGTCGTGTTGAGCCTGGTCACCGCCGGCAGCGTGCGCATCCGCTTTGCTGGTACCACGCCCATCGACGGTGTGGCACGCAACGCCAACGGCACCTTCATCGACACGCTTACTGCCGCTGGGCACACCGTACTGCGCATCGCAGCGGACGCGGCGTTTGCCGGTCGCATCGAACGCGTGAGCCTGCGCCGATTGGCGTAGTCCAGACACGACATCAACGCTTGTTTTGAAGCCTGTACGACAGGTGTCTGCTTGTCGCAGCGCGACATCGAACAGTGCTTGGCTTCCATCGCGCACAGCGCGTTCATGCGGTCGTCGGATCGACGACGCCAACCATCAGGACATCCCATGCGCGCCATGACCATCACCATCGAACGTACTCCCAGAACCCTGCAATTTTGCGATCGGCCCATCGAGGTCGAGGAGTTGAGTGTGCGCCTGCCCTTTGCCAGGAAAGCCGACAACCTGCGCGAGATGATCTCCTGTGGCAACGCGGTCGTCTACGTCACCGAAACGGTCGAGATGACGCCTCACGAATTCGATGATTTTGCAAATAGCTTTGCAAGACCGCGCCCATGGCTCAAGGGCAAGGGAGGGAGTCACGGCGATGGCCATCTATGCGTCGAGATACGCGCCCCGGGCCGCCCCTACCTCTATGTCGACCCCTCGGGCGGCGACTGCGCGCGGTATGTGGCGCGTCTGGGGTAGTCGAGCGGCTTCGAAAAGAAGCCGCGCAGGGCTTGGCTTCTTCTCCGGACAGCGCGTTCATGTCGCACCTCCACACCATCGAACCAAAAGACATGAACCCCTTCGACACACTTCTGACCGACATCGCCCAGCGCCACCTGCGGATCGAAATGCTGGAATCCCGCCATCGCGACAGTCTGGACTTCCACGACGTCTCGGTGCTGGAGCTGCGAGACGCACTGGAAGCGGCCTACCGCGCTGGCATCGAGCAGGGCCGCAAAGGCAAGAAACGCTGTGCATCCGGCGGCTGAACAGGCATCCCGGAAAGCGGCACAACGCGCTTGGCTTTCCTCGCACACAGCGCGTTCATGCCCACCCCGACACGGACATCGACCTGCATGAAAATCATCCCCTCACGCAAGCCCAAGCGCGTCAAGGAATTCTTCCTCGCCTCCCTGCTGGTGGGCGTCCCCGGCAAGCGCGGCCGACACGCATGGCAACGCGAAGTCCTGCGCGCGCGCACGCCGCATGCGCTCATGCGCCGTATCGACGGCCGCAAGCATGTCGCCTACGCCAGCAACGGCATCGATGTCATCCGCATCGAACTGATCGACACCGGCAGCACCCTGCTCGCACCCATCGCGGAGGGCGCACGGGCCGAGCCGCTGGGCGACCTGCTCGCGCGCATCGCCGCCAACCCCACCAGCCTCGTGTGGTGACCGACATGACGCCGCATGCCTTCGAGCACAACGAGGATCCCTACCGCTTCATCGTACAGGCACGTTTCGGCATCGATATCGACGCCGAGGCGGTGTCCGGCGACATCGACCGGATCGCCCACGTCCAGCGCCTGCTCGACGGGCTGGCCAAGGTCTACGCGATGGGATACGAGGACGGCGAGCGTCTCGCCACCATCACGGACTGGCCGGTGAAGGATCTCGCTGCCGAACTGCGCACCGACTTCCTGCTCGCCTTGCATCGCGGCGATGCGGACCTGCGCGAACTGATCATCGCCGAAATCGCCAGCCGTGCCGGCACCGGCAGCGACCCGCTTGTGGGCTTCGCGCCGCCGCTGGTCGAACAGAGCGACTGATTGCGAGAGCGATGACGCGGATGCTGTCCGTCGCCTGTCTCCGCTCGCGAATCGGCGCTCGCGCGCTTGGCTTCACTTTGGAACAGCGCGTTCATGGATGCACACCCAAACGCAAGGACATCCACAATGAGCATCGACATCGACGAACAGGCCTTCAACACGCGCCGTGCAATTACGCAGGGCGAGGACGCAATGACCAACATCCGGCAAGCACTGGAGCACGCCTTGCGCGAGATCGAACGCTGTCAGGTGCGCTATCAAGCGGCCCCGCTGCACGAGAAGCCGCGTGTCTTGAATCACGCGCTGTCAAAGGCCTGTACCTGGGCAATCGCCAACGCCCGGATCGGGTTGGCGGCAGATGCGCAGGCAGCACTGCACGCCATTGCGAAGAGCACGCCACCGGCTTGATACCACATCTTGGTTGGACTGCGGTCGGCACACCGGCCGCAGCCTTGTTTGCTTTCGCGCCAGCCGTTTGCGCCTGCACGAGCGATTGGTCAGATCACAGGCTGATCGCAGTATTCACGCAATCAAGAAGATGTGCGGAAGGACTTGGCTTTCATCCCGAATAGCGCGTTCATGTGTCCATGCTGGCTAGGACATATAACGGAGCAAGACGAGCGCGCCACCCCCTCCGCCCGTCACCCAGGCGGGCGCCGAAGTCACCCAATCTGGAGAACGACCACACACTCGTAGGCGCATGAAGCGCAGGTACCAGCGGCGCGTCATCACCACGCACCACCCTCCGGCATACGCCGGAAACGCGGACGGCCGAGGTGCGTCAACACCCCGGCCGCCCTGACCACCACCGTTCCATAGGAGAACGACAATGGCTGCAAATACTCTATCAGGCCCGAATCGGGTCGAACATCGTCTGTCGCGCTTCGCGGCTGTTGCTGCTTGTGGGGCGCGGACATGACCGAGACCACGCGCGAGGTCCCGTTCCGGGACATCCCTGTTGAACAGCGCCCCTTGCTGTTGGTCGCAGCCGGCGTCGAGATCGCGACCGCTGCGCGCGAGGCTGAGGACCTCGAGCATGCGGTACGCCAGCTTCTCGTTCTGGGTATCGAAGCCGGCATCGAGGGCAGCATCGCCTACCTGTGTGAGTTCGCATTGGAAGTTGCGAGCGCGCTACGTCAAGCATGCAAGGAGGGCTGACGTATCGGAGATCCTGAGAGCACAGCGAGCGTCTACTTGCGCGTTGTAGACCGCTGTTTACGCCTCGCCGTTCGAAGCCGCGCAAAATGCAGGCGCTCCCGCCTTGACTACGGCGTGTAGCGGCAAAGAGGTCCGCACACGGCATAGCCTACATGGCGGTGGCGCTAGTGTAGTGTTTCAATCTTGAATGAACTTATGTCTTTCTACGCACTCCAATGCTGTACTACGAAGCACAGTGGAGCGTACGTATGCGAGTTGCCCCCGAGATTGTGTTGACCCATGAGGAGCGCGCCGAGCTGACCAAGCTGGTTCGCTCCAAGCGCACCAGTGTGCGATTGATGCAGCGTGCGCGCATCGTACTGCTGGCGGCAGAGCGGATGCAGAACCAAACCATCGCCGAACAGTTGGGCGTGGGTCGCGTCCAGGTCTCACGCTGGCGCGCACGCTACGCGCAGTGGCGGCTGGCCGGTATCGAGCGCGACTTGCCGCGTGGCGCGCCGCAGTCGAAGGTCGATGTGGTCCGCCTGGTGGAACTGACCACGCAGCACACACCGGCTGCAGCCACCCACTGGAGCACACGCAAGATGGCGGCCGCATTGGGTGTCAGCGCCGCCAGCGTCTCGCGTTACTGGCGCGCCAACGGCCTCAAACCCCAACTGGTGCACAGCTTCAAGGTCTCGCGGGATCCGAAGTTCGTCGAAAAGCTCGAAGACATCGTCGGCCTGTACCTCTCGCCGCCCGAGCATGCGCTGGTGCTGTGCTGCGACGAGAAGAGTCAGGTGCAGGCGTTGGACCGTACTCAGCCCGGACTGCCGTTGAAGAAGGGGCGAGCGGCCACGATGACGCACGATTACAAACGCCATGGCACCACCACGCTGTTCGCCGCGCTCAATGTGCTGGATGGTCAAGTGATCGCGCAGTGCCAGCGGCGCCACCGCCATATTGAGTGGCTGAAGTTCCTGCGCATGATCGATCGCGAGACGCCCAAGGACAAAACATTGCATCTGATCGCTGATAACTATGCCACTCACAAGCATCCCAAGGTGCAGGCGTGGTTGGCCAAACACCCGCGCTTCCACATGCACTTCACCCCGACGTCGGCGTCGTGGCTGAACATGGTCGAGCGGTTTTTTCGTGACCTCACTACCGAACGGCTGCGCCGTGGTGTGTTCGCCAGCGTGGCTGAACTTACCGCAGCCATTGACGCGTACATCGCCCATCACAACGCCAAACCCAAACCTTTCATCTGGACCAAAAGCGCTCGCGACATCCTGCAAAAAGTCATTCGCGCGAATAGTCGCTTAAGTTCCAAGCAGAATGAAACACTACACTAGAGGGCACCTCTGGCCATGTAACGAGACAGGCATGTCCCCTTAAAAAGTGCGGATCGCAGACAGCTCCCTGTGCCCGAAGGCTTGGAGGCTGGTGAGGTTTCCACCGCCGATCACGGCGGGAGGCATGACAGTCTTGCCAAGGTGCGGGGTAGTCAGTGACTGCCACAAGAGCAACGGTGCCAGACCTGAGCTTGGATCGAGCATGCGATCAGCAGTTAACGCTGATGTGCTTTGATGCATGAAGCATATTGTCCAGGCGTCAGGTATCGATTCAACACGTTAAAGCAGGGGATTCAAGGATGAAATATCCGAGGATGAAACCACACTCTACGAGCTTCTTGGCGAAGCAGGGTAAGTAAAGTCACTAACGCATGTGACGATGCGGACTGATTTTTAAATGGGGTTCATCGGGTTCTTGCTTGCTACTCCATCAGACTTGACCGTGCAATGGCTGACCAAAGAAAAGCATGCAACCCATCTGATGCTTCGTGATCAGGCATGCTGGAAAGCAGCGGAAAAAGTCTTACGCTTCAAATTACTCAGCAGTCAGTAACTTTGGGAACAAACCAGGAGAAAAAAGGGCTTGTTTTACAGTGCATTTGTCCGTCGATTGTTCCGTAAATTACGGTCTTATGAGTAAAATGAGGCTTTAGCATTCTGTCTCAAGCGCAAAAGTTGTCGATGCCATTGATGAAGCGAGCCCCGATAGATGTGTCGTTTTTCGCGATTGTCGCGTGTGATCTCGTATGCGCTGATCGCACAGGTGACGGATGCGGTACTGAGAGAATCTCATGCTTGGCAGATGCGGTCGCAGCCTATTGACGCTGCTGTATTTTGCCGATACCTTCGGCGTGCCATCAGGGGGCATATCGCAAGGAGGCTGTATGGGCATCCGCAAGACCGTAGGTCGTGGCCGCGATCTCTCTCCGCACGACTTTCTCCCGCTAATCGATGCGCCCTCCGCTTCGCTGCGGCATACGGAGGTGTTCCGCTGCCGATTGGTCACGCCGATGTACGGCGGTGGCGTCAAAGCAGGGCAAGTGGATCGCGCAATGCCAGTCCGCGCCACCGCCATTCGCGGTCAGTTACGGCATTGGTGGCGCTTCCTCAATCGTTTCGATAGCGATGGCACGACGCTACCGGCGAAGACGCTGTTCGAGCGCGAGCGCGCCATCTGGGGCGGGCTGGGCGATGCCGGCACATCGTCCAAACACGGCGCATTGACCAAAAGCCAAATAGTGGTTGCTGTCGCTGCCGCTGCGGTCGCGCCGCAGCGGCTGAAGTCGCCACGGGATTACCCGCGCGCGAAGTACGCGCTTTTTTCTGCAGATCCGCAGACAGCATTGCTGGCAGAGGACATGGAGTTCGTGCTGACGTTGTCGTTTCCCGATACGCTACGTGCGCAGATTGAGGAATGCGTGCGCTGGTGGGGCAATTTCGGCGGTGTAGGCGCACGCACGCGGCGTGGTCTCGGCGCTGTGCGGGTCAAGAATGATGCAGGTGTTGCCTTGGCGATGCCGACAGCCGAACATTTGCAGCGCTACGGCTGCGTGTTGGCGCTGTTGCCGTGTGGCGATGGCAGAGACCCGGTGATTGCCTGGGAGACTGCGGTCGGTAAGCTCGCGAGCTTTCGACAGGGCATTCCATTCGCACGTAATGCCGGGCCGGGCCGCAGCCGCTGGCCAGAGCCGGATGCAATCCGCAGCGTGACCGGCCAAGCGCTGGACCGAAACGGCAAACGGCATACGCCGGTCCACGAGGCTGGGCAGGTGTTTCCGCGCGCGTTTTTTGGTTTGCCGATCATCTTTCAGTTCAAGGACGGCGGCGGTGGCCGCAGCGACGACCCGCAGGACTGAGTGCAAATAGTTACGATCGGGTGAATGATTTATTCAATGCTGGTCGGAATAAGGTCAGCCAATCCGCCAAAAGATGCAATGTCCCACGCTGCTTAGGATCTGTCGCAATGCCCCAGTCCCCACTCAAATACAACGCATTTCCATTACTATT
>JAYUIZ010000303.1:0-2481 GCA_043765595.1 Lysobacter sp.
GAAAGATCGGCGACGTTCTGGTCGCGGGTACGCGCGCCGTCGATCTTGAGCGCAGAGTTGCCAGGATACGAGAACCGCGCGAAGTACGTGCCCACTGGCGCGATCCGCATGTCCCATGCGGTCGCTGTGGCGGGCGACCACCAGTCGCGCAGCGTTTCCGCGGAATCGATGCGGCGGCCCTTTGCATCGACCGCGCTCAGCAGCTCGTGGCCCATCATCGCGCCCAAACCGCCGTACTGCGCCGCCAGCGGCTGCTTCATGTCCAGCACCGGCGGCTGCAGGACGGCGGCGGTGATGTACAGACGGTTGTGGGCAAGGTCGTAATTCAACGAGGGGGACTGCGGCAGCACGTCCCAGCGGCGGCTGGCGTTGGCCTTGCCGATCCGCTTCATTTCTTCGCGGTGGTGCCAGGTGGATGCGATCAGGATGTTGCCGCCGAAACTGCCGCGGCCCATCGGCTGGGTCGTGAAATCGAGGTCGTGACGCGGGCTGCCGATCTCGATCTTGACGCGGTCCACTTTCGCGCGCGCTTCAATCTTGGTCTGCGCATCCATCCACGTATTGCGTTCGATCGCATTGCCCAGTGCATCCTTCACGCCGCGGGCAATGGCATCGGCACGTTCGCGATCGGCATCCGGCAGATAACGCGCCACGTACTCGTGCGCCAGCATCGAACCTGCGGACGCATTGATCGCATCCAGCACCTGGCGCCAGCGTTCGGCCGCTTCGTCTTCGCCGCGCAGCAGACGGCCGCGGAATTCATGATCGGCCTCGCGCCAGTTTTTGCTGAGATACGGCGCCATCGCATTGCCGACGTGGAAGCGCAGATACGCCTGCCACTGCGCCGGTTTCAGGCTGCCGATCATCTTGTCGAGCTGCGCGAACAGCGCG
The DNA here is from genome assembly GCA_043765595.1 of Lysobacter sp. Taxonomy (GTDB): domain Bacteria; phylum Pseudomonadota; class Gammaproteobacteria; order Xanthomonadales; family Xanthomonadaceae; genus Lysobacter_I. Next base: position 892 of record JAYUIZ010000303.1, read on the forward strand.
GGGTCGGCCATCGATACCTGCTCGGCGTTCACGCCCTGCGCCTTGAGGAACGCGGCGAGCTGCAGGTTGCGATATTTCTTCGCGAAATCCTTGGTCGGCACCGGGCCGTAGCTGGCATTGATGCTGCGCAGCGCCTCCTGGGTTTTCGACAGGCGCGCGATCCTGGTTTCCAGATCGATGACCAGTTGCGCTTCGCTTGCGACCTTGGCCTGCGGTGTGCCCGACAGTGCCAGGATCTTCTGCACGTAGCCGTTGTAGCGGCCCAGCAGGGCGCGCGCATCGGCGTCGCTGCGGGTGTAGAACGTGGCATCGGGCAGGCCCATGCCGCCCTGAGCGAAATAGCCCAGATAAGTGTCGAGATTTTTCAGATCGATATCGGCAGTGAAGTTGAACGCCACCGGGATGCCGATCTGATGCAGCGCCGCGATCGCCGGTGCCACGTCCTGCGCCTTCTTGATCGCGCCGATGCGCGCGAGCAGCGGCGCGATCGGTGCCGCGCCATCGCGCTCAACCGCCGCTTCATCCAGCCCGCTGGCCCAGAAATCGCCGAGTAGCTTCTGCACGCCGTTCTGCGGTGCGGTCATCGACGCGTCCAGCAGATCGCGCTGTTGTTGCTGCGCGCGCGCAGCAAGCTGTCCCAACGCACTGACACTGCCGTCCGCTGGGACTGGATGCGCCTTCAACCAGTCGGCATTGGCGAATGCATAGAAATCGGTACACGCCGTCGCCGCAGGCGCGGCCTTGGGAGCAGGCGCGGCGGGCTTGCGCTTCTTCGCGGCGTCCGCGTGCGGCGCCGCAACCGCGAGCACCAGACAGAAGGCGAGGGCAGAGGGGCGCAGGATGTGCAGGTTCGGCATCGCGGCGTCAGTCCTTGGTGGAGGTGCCGCAGTGTAGCAAGGGTGCGTGCCGGGACGCCCTGAATCGCCAAGGGCCAAACGTCTTCATGGTGCCAACGAACGTGATTGATGCCTCTGCGCCGGGGCCAACGGTTGGTCTTGAATACCGTCAGCTATGTGCGATGCGCCGTTCAAATGCGCCGTTCAAAATGGTCACGGAGCCCGCGCTGCATCTGCTTGACCAGGGCATGAACCGCTCAGTCCCGGGCGTTGCCGGGCCGCTGCGGCACTCGCCTTATTTTCGAGATGTCGTATCCAAGTTCTTTCAAACGCTCCACATGAGCGGCATAGTCGGCGCCGGAGATCTGCGGGGTGCGGGCCATGATCCACGCGTAGTCGCGGGCGCTGCGACCGATGATGGTCTGTGAGTAATCCACATCTACATACACGATGACGTACTCGGCCTTGATGGGCCAGACGAACTGCATACCCCAGACCGCGTTGTTGGTGCCTTCGCGCAGCGTGCCGACCGGGCGCATCGTGTCGATTTTCGCGTCGAAACTGCCCTTGCGCTGGCGGAAGGTGGTCTGGATCTTGCCGTCGTCGCGCAGTTCGTAGGTTTCGATCGCGTCGTACGATTCCCGTTCGAGGAAGGTCGGGATGTTGGCGATCACGTACCAGTCGCCCATGAAGCGGGGCAGGTCGACGTTGTCGACGGGTGGGATCGGGGTCTTGCCGTTGGCGTTGAAAGCGA
>JAYUIZ010000304.1:0-2475 GCA_043765595.1 Lysobacter sp.
CCCGATGTGCGCTTACGAACGGCACGACCATGTCTGCGGGTCGATCGTGCTTCGTGGCATCCACTGCGCGCCGGCTTTAGCATGGGCTGGCCGCTTGAAGTGGGCGGCCAGCCCAAGTCTCGTTGAACATGTCCGGTGTCGTCGTCAGCCCGTATTCCGCCGAGTGGCCAAAGTGCTTTTTCGCCATCCGCGAAGAATTGCTTGCCGTGTTTTCGCCAATCGCAGTGGCGATCGAACACATCTGCGCTGCGCTTACCCCACCCTGCGATCGTTGCGGCCGGCGCGCCAACCCACGGAAGCAGCTCCCTCGCTGCGCTCGGGATAATAGAAAAAATGCGTGGTACCCAGAAACCAGCGCATGACATTCGGATCCCGACCTACGGCTGCATGACGCCTTTCGAGCGCATTCCGCGCGCCGATCAACTCTCGCGATTCTTCAAAAACCGCGCCATCGAGACGGCCCCCGACTGCGGCGCGAACTCCGCCGCTACGTCCACGAACCCGCGCATCACCGCGATCTCCCGCGGCGTCCGATTCAGCGCATCGCGGCTTTCCGGTTCCGCGCCATCGTGCAGCAACTGCTGCGTCACCCGCAGCAGACCGTGCAGCGCCGCCAGATGCAGCGGGCCGAAGCCGCGCGGGTCGCGCACCTGCAGGCTGGCGCCTTCGTCGAGCAGGCGCGCGATGCCGGCCAGCACCACGTCCTCATCGCAGGCGGTGCCGGGCTCGGCACGCGCGCCCAGCACCAGCAGCAAGGGCGTGACGCCGCCCGCGGCCTGGGTGTCGGGGTCGGCGCCGGCCAACAGCAGGGCATCTAGCAGCGCGACCAGGCGACGGCGGTCACGGGTGGTGAAGCCATACAGCGCCGCGCAGTGCAGCGGCGTGAGGCCCTGGGCATCGGCGGCGTTGATATTCGCGCCAGCGGCGAGCAGTCGCGTGCACGCATCGGGCATGCCCAGCGCGGCGGCGAGCATCAGCACGGTCACATCGCCGGGCAGGCGCTGTTCCAGCGTGGCCCCGGCGGCGAGCAGACGGTCGACGATCTCGACCTGACGCATGCTCACGGCCGCCGACAGCGGCGTGGCACCGGTGCGCGCGGCGAGTTTGGGATCTGCGCCGCGCGTCAACAGCAGTTCGATCACCGCGCGATGGCCGCCACCGGACGCGCGCAGCAGCGCGGTACAGCCCTGCGCATCGGTGCTGTCGATCGGCATGCCCAGATCGAGCAGGCGGCGTACGGCGTCGGCGTCGCCGACCACTGCGGCGGACGGCAGGTCGCTGGGCCGCAGCGCGCGGCCCGGCAGTGGCCAGATGCGCCAGTCCAGCCAGTCGGCCAGATCGCGTCGACCGCTGGACAGCGCCACGCCCAGCGGCGTCTGGCCATCGGCGGCGCGCACCTCGGGCGAGGCGCCGTGCAGGATCAATTGTTTGAGGATCGGTTCGCGGCGCAGCGCGGCGGCGAGGTGCAGCGCGGTCATGCCGTGTTGATCGCGCGCATTCAGCGCTACGCCGATGCCGACCAGCCGCGCGATGACCTGGGTCCAGCCCAGACGCACCGCGAGGGTCAGCGGCGGATCGCCGGACACGCTTGCGGCGAACGGATCGGCGCCGCGTTCCAGCAGCTCCAGCGCGAGTTTCTCCAGACCGCGATCAGCGCGATCGGCGGTGACGCACGCCGCAAGAAAGCGCGCCACGCCGCCCGCACCGGCCGGCGAAACGCCGTGACGCAACAGCGCATGGATCGAAATCGCGGCGGCCGGCCCCTGCGCCAGCCAGGCGAACAGCGGCGTGTCGCCTGCATCGTCGCGCACCTCGGGATTCGCGCCGTGACGCAGCAGCCAGTCGATCTGCGCCGGCCCGGCCGGTGAGGTGCCGTCGCGCAGCAGCGCGCCGAGATCCTGCGCAGAGACCAGTGGCAGCAGCCGCGGCAATTCATCGGCCCGGCCGTCGTACAGCGCATCGCGCAGCAGGGCAATCGGCGCGCGATCCAGCAGCGGCGCATCGGCATCGGCGCCGACGCTGGCCGGCAATGGATAGTCCGGGTCGATCGCCGAGACCAGCGCCCAGCGCCCGGCGGCGGCGGCGTGGTCGATCGCGCGTTTGCCGTCGTTGTCGGTGTGCTTCGGGTCGAGGCCTAGGTCGAGCAGCGCGCGGATCAGCGCCGGCGACGGGGCGTCGGCCATGCACGCCAGGATCAGCGCGTGGCGGCCGCCGGCATCCACCGCGTGCGGATCGGGGCGCGCGTCGATCAGCGCCTGCAGCGCCGGCAGACGGCCGCCGCGGGCGGCTTCGAGAAAAGGCGTGCGCCGGTCGACATCGCGGGCATGGATGTCGGCACCCGCGCCCAGCAGGATGCCGATGATCTCCGGATGCCCGGCGTAACCGGCTTCGTGCAGCGCGCTGCGGCCGCGCGGGTCGCGGGCGTTGGCCTTGGCGCGATGTTTCAGCAGCAACTGCACGCCGGCCGGGTCGTCC
>JAYUIZ010000305.1:0-6980 GCA_043765595.1 Lysobacter sp.
GAGGAAAAGCAGAGCCGGCGCATCGCCCGTGCGATCGTCGCGCGTCGCGACGATGCGCCGCTGACGCGCACTGCGCAGCTGGCCGATCTCATCGCGTCGGTCGTTCCGCGCGGCGCGCAGAAGATCCATCCGGCGACGCGCAGCTTCCAGGCCATCCGCATCTTCATCAACCGCGAACTCGATGATCTCGAACGCGGTCTCGATGCCGCGCTTGCGGCGCTGAAGCCCGGCGGCCGGCTCGTGGTGATCAGTTTCCATTCGTTGGAAGACCGCATCGTCAAACGCTTCATGTTTAAGCACGCCAAGGCGCCGCCGGCCAACCGCCGGATGCCGGTGGAAATCGCGTTTACGCCGACCTTGGCGCTGGTCAGCGGCTCGCAGAAAGCGACCGATTCCGAACTCGCGATCAACCCGCGCGCACGCAGCGCCGTGCTGCGCGTCGCCGAAAAGCTGGAGGCTGCCGCATGAGCCTGCGCCTGATCGTTGCGGTGCTGATCCTCGCCAATCTGATTTCGGCGATCGGCGTCGTCCACGCGCGCTACAGTCATCGCCAGCGGTTCGTCGAGCTGTCGCGGCACGAGAAGGCGCGCGACGAACTCAATATCGAATTCAGCCGTCTCCAGCTGGAGCAGGCGACTTGGGCCGAAAGCAACCGCATCGACCAGATCGCACGCGGACGCTTGGGCATGAAGACGCCGGAACCTGCCGACATCGTGGTGGTGCGTCCATGAGCCGGATGTCCATGGGTTGGATGACCTCCCTTCGCGACCGCTGGCAGCGCCGCAACGACCGTCGCAGTCCGGCGCCGCGCGGTCGCGCCCGTTTCGATCTGCGCGGCCGGCTGATGCTGGTCACCGGCACGCTGGGCGTGTGCGCGCTGGCGCTGATCGCGCGCGCGGTCGACGTACAGCTGGTGCGCAGCGCGTTTTATCAGCAGCAGGGCGACGAACGTTTCCTGCGCGATGTCGATATTCCGACCAGCCGCGGCATGATCACCGACCGCAACGGCGAGCCGCTGGCGGTATCGACGCCGGTCGAGTCGATCTGGGCGAACCCGCCGGAAGTGCTGAAGTCGCCGCGCAGGTTGCCGGGACTCGCGGCGGCGCTGGGTATTGATGCCGATCAGCTCACCCGCAAGCTGACCCTGCGCTCGGACAAGGAGTTCGTGTATCTCAAGCGCCGGATGAACCCGGCCGAAGCGCGTCGGATCCTCGCGTTGAATATCCCGGGCGTGTTCTCGCAGCGCGAATACCGCCGCTACTACCCGCAGGGCGAGGCGATCGCGCACGTGCTGGGCTTCACCAATATCGACGACAGCGGTCAGGAAGGCCTGGAGCTGGCGTTCGACGAATGGCTGCGCGGCACCGCCGGCATGAAGCGCGTGATCCGCGACCGCCGCGGCCGCACGGTCGAAGAGGTCGATCTGGTCCGCGCCGCCGAGCCCGGCAAGAGCCTGACCCTGACCATCGACCGCCGCATCCAGTTCCTCGCCTATCGCGAGCTCAAGCGCGCGCTGCTGGACAGCGGCGCGACCAGTGGTTCGGCGGTGGTGCTGGATGTCGCCACTGGCGAAGTGCTGGCGATGGCGAATCTGCCGTCGTTCAATCCGAACGCGGTGGGTCTGGGCAATCGCGATGCGCACCGCAATCGCGCGGTGACCGATCTGATCGAGCCGGGTTCGACGATGAAGCCGCTCACGGTGGCCGCAGCGCTGGAAGCCGGCGTGATCACGCCGAAGACGATGTTCAATACCAATCCGGGCTGGATGCCGAACGGTCGGTACCGCACGACCGACACCCACAACTACGGCATGCTCGATACCACCGGCGTGATCACCAAGAGTTCCAACGTGGGTGCGGCGAAAATCGTACACATGCTGCCCAACGCGGATTTCTACGACTTTCTGTCGCGCTTGGGCTATGGCCGCAGCACCGGCAGCGGTTTTCCGGGCGAAAATCCCGGCCTGCTTCCGAAACCCGCGCGCTGGAGTGGCACCAGCAAGCAGACCATGGCCTACGGCTACGGCCTGAGCGCCACGCCGTTGCAGATCGCGCATGCCTACGCGACGCTGGGCAACGGCGGCCGCGCGATCGTGCCAACCTTCGTCAAGGGTGAAGTGGGCGAAACGGTGCAGGCGCTTGACGAGGGTGTCGCGCACGAAGTGGTGCGGATGATGCAGACCGTGACCGAGCCGGGCGGCACCGCGACCCAGGCCGCGATTCTGGGCTATCACGTCGCCGGCAAGACCGGCACTGCGCGGAAGGCCAGCAACGGCGGCTATTCGCGGCGTTACTTCGCATTTTTCGCCGGTCTGGTGCCGGTGGACAACCCGCGCTTCTCGATGGCGGTGGTGATCGATGACCCCGATCCGGCGCGCGGTTATTACGGCGGCGTGGTGTCCGCGCCGGTGTTCAAGAACGTGATGGAGGGCGCGCTGCGCTTGATGGATGTGCCGCCGGACGATATCGACACTTGGCTTGCGGCGCAGGCTGCTGCCGACGCCAAGCGCAATCGTCAGGCCGGCATCGTGCCGGCCGCGCTGCCTGTTCCTCAAATGCCTGTTCCTCCAATGGCTGTTGCGCCAATGCCGGCTGCGCTGGTTGAAGCGATCGACGCGCTGCCTGCCGCTGGAGGTGCGCGATGAGTCGCCGCATGCGCCTCGCTGAGCTGCTGCCTGATGTCATGGGCATTCCGCATGCGCTGGAGATCGGCGGCATCGTGCAGGACAGCCGTGCGATCAAGCCGGGCGATGCCTTCGTGGCAATTGCCGGCTTCGGTGCGCATGGACTGAATTTCATTGCCCAGGCAAAGACGGCCGGCGCGGTCGCGACGCTGTTCGAGCCGCCGATGCCTGAAGCATTTGCGGCTGCGGCATTTCCGGCGACTACCAGCGAAATGCCGATCATCGCCGTGACGGGTCTGCGCGCGCGCCTCGGCGCGATGGCCGACCGCTTCCACGGCGAACCCTCGCGGACGATGACCACCGTCGGCGTCACCGGCACCAACGGCAAGACATCGGTCGTGCAACTGCTGGCGCAGGCCTGGACGCTGCGCGGCCGCTGCGCCGGCACCATCGGCACGCTCGGCGCCGGCCTTTATGGCGAAGCGGTGCCGACCGGTTTCACTACGCCGCTGGTGCTTCAGCTGCACGCGCTGCTCGCGCAGCTGCGCGATGCCGGCGCCGACGCGGTGGCGATGGAAGTCAGTTCGCATGCGCTCGACCAGGGTCGCGTCGACAGCGTGCATTTCAGGGTCGGCATGTTCACCAATCTGACGCGCGACCATCTCGACTATCACGGCACGATGGAGGCTTACGGCGCAGCGAAAGCGAAGCTGTTCGTATGGCCTGGCCTGGAAGCGGCAGTGCTGAATCTCGACGATGCATTCAGTCGCGAATTGCGCGCTGGAATCGATGCGCCGGTCCGCGCGATCGGCGTGAGCTCGCGCGGAGCGGAAGTGGCGACCGTGCGCGCCGACGCTATCGTGCTGGACCTTGCCGGGCTGTCGTTCTCGCTGTGCATCGATGGCGACACCCATGCCGTGCGCTCGCCGCTGCTGGGCCGTTTCAACGTCGATAATCTGCTGGCGGTCGCCGCTGCGCTGCATGCGCTGGGCGAAACCCCGGTGGGGATCGCTGCTGTGCTGCCGCTGTTGCAGCCGGTGCATGGGCGCATGAATCGTCTCGGCGGCTGCGTCTCGCAGGATGGCCGCCGCCTGCCGCTGGTGGTGATCGATTACGCGCATACGCCCGACGCGCTGGAACAGGCGCTGACCAGTCTGCGTGCGCATGCCGCCGGTCGGCTGGTGTGCGTGTTTGGCTGCGGCGGCGACCGCGACAGCGGCAAGCGTCCGCAGATGGCCGCCATTGCCGAAGCACGCGCCGATGCGGTGATCGTCACCGACGACAATCCGCGCACCGAGAACGGCGATGCCATCGTCGCCGATATCGTCGCCGGCTTCGCGAAGCCCGATGCCATCGTTATCCGTCGCGATCGCGCCGCCGCCATCGCGCATGCGATCGCCATGGCCGCTGCGGACGATATCGTACTGATCGCGGGCAAGGGCCACGAGCCGTATCAGGAGATCGACGGCGTGCAGTATCCGTTCGATGACACCGCGACCGCAGGTGCGGCGCTGGACGCGCGCGCATGACGCCGCTGCTGCTCTCGCGCATCGCCCAGGCTGTGAATGGCCGCCTCATCGGCGCTGATCTGACGGTCGATGCGTGGGCCACCGACACCCGCAGGCTCGATGCCGATGCTTCGACCGCGTCGCTGTTCATCGCGCTGAAAGGCGAAAATTTCGACGGCAACGATTACGTCGCACAAGCGGCTTCGCACGGCGCATGCGCTGCGCTAGTGTCGCGGCAGGCGGATGTATCGATTCCGCAGATCGTGGTGGCGGACACCGAACGCGCACTGGCGACACTGGCCGCGTCGGTGCAGCGCAGGCGTGCTACAAAAGTGCTGGCGGTAACCGGCAGCAACGGCAAGACCAGCGTGAAAGCGCTGATATTCTCGATCCTGGAAGCGGCCGTCGCTGCGCAGGGCATGGCCGGCCGCGCCTACACCACGCCGGGCAACCGCAACAACCAGATCGGCCTGCCGCTTGCGGTGCTGGACGCGCCGGAAGACGCGCTGTACGCCATCTACGAAATGGGCGCCGGCAAGCCGGGCGACATCGCGTATCTCACCGAGATCGTCCGTCCAGACGTGGCGCTGGTCAACAACATCGCGCCGGCGCACATCGAGCGCCTGGGCAGCCTGCTTGGCATCGCCGACACCAAGGCCGCGATCTACGACGCGTTGCCGGCCGATGGTGTGGCCGCGATCAATGCCGACGATGCATTCGCGCCGTATTTTGCGGAACGCGCCCACGGTCACCGCCTGATCCGGTTCGCGCTGGATGCGAATGCCGACGTGACCGCGCGTGACGTCGCGCTGGATGCGGAAGGCTCGCGCTTTGTGCTGGTCGCGCCGCAGGGCGAAGCGCAAATCGCGCTGGCAATGCCGGGTCGTCACAACGTCCTCAACGCACTGGCGGCGGCATCGCTGGCGCTGGGTGCAGGCATCGGGCTGGCGTTGGTTGCGGCCGGTCTCAACGCCGCGCGTCCGGTCGCCGGCCGCCTGAACACGTACCGCTTCGCCAGCGGCCCGATATTGATCGACGACAGCTACAACGCCAACCCGGGTTCGCTCAACGCCGCGATCGACACGCTTGCAACGGGCGGCGGCGAGCGCTGGCTGGTGCTGGGCGACATGCGCGAGCTCGGCGACGACGCAGCGTCGCTGCACGCCGAAGTCGGGCGTCGTGCGAAAGCGTCCGGTATCGCACGGCTGTACACGTTGGGCGAATTCAGCGCATCGGCGGCGGACGCGTTCGGCGATCACGGCCATGGCTTCGACAGCCATGCCGCGCTCGCGGGTGCGCTGCGCGCCGATATCACGGCGCATGCGAACCCGGACATATTGCGGGTGCTGGTCAAGGGCTCGCGCGGCAGCGCCATGGACCTGATCGTCAATGCGCTGCTCGTGAACGGAACATCCATGAATGACACCGCTGTGAACGACGTGCACGCGGACGACGCGGGCGGGGGAGATGCGCATGTTGCTTGAACTGACCCGCTGGCTGGAGCAACTGCAAAGTCTGTTCGGCCTGTTCGGCTACCTGACCTTCCGCGGCATTCTGGCGGCGCTGACCTCGCTTGCGCTGTCGCTGTGGTGGGGACCGGCGGTGATCGCGCGCCTTGCCCAACTCAAGGGCGGCCAGCCGATCCGCAAGGACGGCCCGCAGACGCACATCGTGAAGGCCGGCACGCCGACGATGGGCGGTGCGCTGATCCTGCTGACGGTGATCGCATCGGTGCTGCTGTGGGGCGACCTGCGCAATCGCTACGTCTGGCTGGTGATAGCGGTGATGGTGGCGTTCGGGTGCATCGGCTGGTGGGATGACTGGATCAAGATCGTCAAGCGCGATCCCAACGGCATGCGCTCGCGCACCAAGTACGCGCTGCAGTCGGTGTGCGGCCTCGCCGCCGGCCTGTTCCTGTATTTCACCGCAGATGCGCCTGCAGCGACCACGCTCTACATTCCGTTCTTCAAGGAAGTCGCCCTGCCGCTGGTCGGTATCGGCGGCACGATCTTCTTCGTGTTCATCGCGTATTTCTGGATCGTCGGTTTCTCGAACGCGGTGAATCTCACCGACGGCCTCGACGGTCTGGCGATCATGCCGACCGTGCTGGTCGCGTGCGGGCTGGGTGTATTCGCCTATGCCTCCGGCAATGCGGTGTTCTCCAGCTATCTGCAGATCCCGCCGGTGCCCGGCGCAGGCGAGCTGGTGATCATCTGCGCGGCCATCGCCGGTGCAGGTCTGGGCTTCCTGTGGTTCAACACTTATCCGGCGATGGTGTTCATGGGCGACATCGGCGCGCTCGCGCTGGGCGCTGTGCTCGGCTGCGTCGCGGTGATCGTCCGCCAGGAGCTGGTGCTGGTGCTGATGGGCGGCATCTTCGTGATCGAAACGCTGTCGGTGATGATCCAGGTCGCTTCGTTCAAGCTCACCGGCAAGCGCGTATTCCGGATGGCGCCAATCCACCATCACTTCGAGCTCAAGGGCTGGCCGGAGCCGCGCGTGATCGTGCGCTTCTGGATCATTTCGGTAATCCTGGTGCTGGTCGGTCTCGCCACGTTGAAGATCCGCTGATGCTGAATTGGCTCTCCCTTCCGCGTTTCGGTCTGGGCCAGCAGGCGACGCGTCTGGACGCGTTACCCGGCCGCTACGACCCGTGGCTGCTCGGCGCGTCGATCGCGCTGGCCTGTCTCGGCGTAGTGATGGTGGCGTCCAGTTCGATCGCGATCGGCGAAGGCCTTGATGTTGGCCCTTACTATTTCCTCATCAAGCACCTGATGTTCCTGGTAATCGGCATCGGCGTGGCCGGGCTGCTGATGCGCACCGAACTCAAGAGCATCGAGCAGCAGGAT
>JAYUIZ010000306.1:0-6980 GCA_043765595.1 Lysobacter sp.
CTTCTGGCTTTTTGCAAAAACATTCCGTGACGGCATGCAGGCCGGCGGAAACCGCCCGGCACGGCGAATTTTTCCTGTAACGGCATGATTTTTAAGCGATATCGCCGGTCGGTGCCGGTGTCTCGGTACGGTCGGTACGGTCGTGGGCCACGGACCGCCCGTCGGAAGATCGGCCGGATAGGTGACTTCGGGCCGGAATCGCGCCGTTCCGCGCTCAGCCGGGCCCCGCTTGATCGGGTCCGCGGCGCGGCGGCTCCTGGGGGCTGGATTCTGAAAGTGCTGGTTCATGACCCAGGGCTGCTTGACCGGGCTGGGCATCGTCGGGCAGCGTCTGGCCGGACGGACCACGCCGCGCGAACGGCAACACCACGCCGCGCTCTTCGCGCGGGCGATGCCAAAGCACCGGTACCTCGTCGGGTTTGGGCAGTTCCAATTCGGGGTCGTCGCTGTCGGCCTCGTCCTCCAGATCCCAGCTGTAGCGCTTGCGCGGCGGCAGCGGATCGGCGTGTCGAAACAGGAAGGCGGACAGCACGCCGCCAAAGGCGCCGCCCAGATGCGACTGCCAGGACACGCCGGGCTCCTGTGGCAGCACGGTCAGCAGCATGCCCCCGTAGAGGAAAAACGCGATCATCGCCGCAGCGATCGACGGCCGGTCCCGGCGCAGCAGGCCCAGCATGAACACCAGGAACATCAGGCCATGGGTCAGGCCGCTGGCACCCAGATGGTGGCTGCCGGGTTCGCCCAGCAGCCAGGCGCCTAGCCCCGAGCCCAGCCAAAAGATTGGCAGCGCACGGACGGTGGCTTTCGGATACACGCTGCCGGCGAGGCTGCCGAGCAGCAGCAACGAGGCGGCGTTCGCGACGATGTGCTGAAACGACCCGTGCAGCAGCGGCGCGGTCAGGATGCCCCAGAGCCCCTGCGCGCTGAGTGCGGTCACCGTGAACGGGCGGTAGTCCTCGCCCTGTTGCAGGGTGAACACCACCGCCAGCAGCAGCACGAAGCCCAGACTGGCGTTCAGCGCCCGCAGCAGCCGACGCCGGTCGGCGGCGCGCTGGGTGGGGGTGTCGGGGAGATCTTCCGGTGTCTGCAGGTCCATCGCGAATCTGTGGTGCCTCTGGCAGCCCCGATCAAGGCCGCCTGAGGATGAAGCGTGACTCCGCTCTGGAACGCTGTGGGGCGACAGACGCGTTCATCGGGAGCGCGCCGCGCCGAATGTGCTCACGGGCAACGTGCCGAGGATGTCCAGAAGCCCCCAGAGCCAGTCCCAGATCGAACCGGTCTTCACACCGAAACTCCTTGCCGTCCAACGCAGCAGCACCGCGACGGTGACAGTCGCGATGCTACCGCCAGCAGCCACAGCAGGCCAATGCAGAGCGTCATGGCGATGCTGCCGCGCTTACGGGACCGGCGGGCGTGCCGGCCGCATCAGACTGAGCACGACAGTCATGGTGAGTGTGGCCGCGACCACGCCCAGCGAGACCAGCACCGGGATCTTGTAGACATCGATCAACAGCATCTTCGCGCCGATGAAGATCAGCACCGCCGCCAAACCGTAGGGCAGCAGGTGGAAACGGTCGGCCATGCCGGCCAGCAGGAAGAACATCGCGCGCAGGCCCAGGACCGCGAACACGTTCGAGGTCAGCACGATGAACGGATCCTTGGTGATCGCGAAGATGGCCGGAATCGAGTCCACCGCGAAGATCAGATCGGTCACTGCGATCAGCACAATCACCACGAACAGCGGCGTATACCAGCGCTTGCCGTCGATCTTCACGGTGAAATCGTTGCCGTGATAATCCTTGGTCAACGGCAGGTGTCCACGCATCCACTTCAGTGCCGGGTTCTTTTCCAGATCGGGCGATTTCCCCGCCGCAACCAGCATCTTGATGCCGGTCAGCACCAGGAAGATGCCGAACACGTAGAGGATCCAGTGGAACTTCGTGATCAGGATCGCACCGGCGAAAATCATGATCGCCCTGAGTACGATCGCGCCCAGGATGCCGATGATCAGCACCTTCTGGCGCTGCAGTTCGGGCACCGCGAAATAAGTGAACAACATCAGGAACACGAAGATGTTGTCGACCGCCAGCGATTTCTCGACCAGATAGCCGGTCAAGAATTCCAACCCGACCCGGTTGCCGACTTCTGCGCCGGACTGTCCGGTGACGTACCACCACAGCCATGCGTTGAAGGCGAGGGCCAGGCCCACCCAGCCGATGCTCCAGAACAGCGCTTCCTTGAACGTGACTTTGTGCGGCCCGCCGTGGCGCATCAGTACCAGATCGACGAGCAGGGCGACGACGACGAGCGCTGCGAACACGCTCCATAACAACGGACTACCGATGGTGGTCATGCAGAACTCTCCGGTCAAAAAAAAAGCCCAACCGCGAGGCTGGGCGTTCGTTTCGGACGGCGCATGCGAACACGATGCGGTCGAACGGGACGAACCTTCGCCAGGCGGCGAAGGTCTCGCTCGCAGCCGCTGGCATGAGGTGCCGTAACGACTGCCGCCGGGCCGGAGCCGGGCGAACCCGAACTCGTATTGACGACCGCGACGAATGGGAGCTACTCCCCTTCAGAACCGGCGATGGTCCGGTAAAGGTCTGCGGCTGTCAATCGCTATTACAATTGCAAAGATGAACGAAAACAACGCCCAGACCACGCTTCCGCCCAGCCTTCCGCAGATCCATTTGAAGAACAGCTGGACCTCCCGCCACCCTTGGATCTTCCAGAAACTGGTCGAGAAACCCACCCAGCGGCCCAAGCCGGGCAGTCTGGTCGATGTGATCGGCAACGATGGCCTCTGGACCGCGCGCGGTTTCTACAACGGCCATTCGCGTATTTCGCTGCGCCTGCTCGAACGCGACCCCGACATCGACATCGACGCCGCGTGGTTCTCGCGCAAGATCGCCGAAGCGGTGAGCCTGCGCCGCGACGTGCTGAAGCTGGACGCGGTGAGCAACGCCTGGCGCGTGGTCCATAGCGAAGGCGACGGCCTCAGCGGTCTGGTCGTGGACCGTTACGACGATCTGCTGGTGGTCGAATACTTCAGCGCCGGCATGTTCCGCTACCGCGAATGGATCTACGCCGCGTTGAAGGAACAATTCCCCGGCTGCCGGTTCCACGCCTTCGCCGACGAGCACGTGCAGAAGCAGGAGAGTTTCGATTTCCGCGGCACCGAGCCCGCCACACCCGCCATCATCACAGAGTACGGCATCAAGTTCCGCGCCGACCCGGCCGGGGCGCACAAGACCGGCTTCTTCGCCGACCAGCGCGAAAACCGCGAATGGCTGTCGCACCAGTGCGCGGGCAAGCGCGTGCTGGATCTGTGCTGCAACACCGGCGGCTTCGGCGTGTACGCCGCCGCGCGCGGCGCAAGCGAAGTGGTGGGCGTGGACATCGACGAGAACGTGCTGGAGATCGCCAAGGCCAACGCCAAATTGAACAATGTCCGCCCGCGTTTCGTGCAGGCCGATCTGTTCCCGTGGCTGCGCGACGCGGCGAATGCCGGCGAGCAGTTCGACGTCGTGATCCTCGATCCGGCAAAGATGACCCGCGACCGCGAACAGATCATCCCGGCGCTGAAGAAATATCTCGACATGAACAAGCTGGCGATGGGCGTGGTGAAACCCGGCGGCCTGTTAGCGACCTTCTCCTGCACCGGTCTGGTCAGCGAGGAACAATTCCTCGACGCAGTGCGCCGCGCCGCGTACTACGCCGGCCGCACCGTGCAGGTGCTGAAGGTCGCCGGCGCCGGCGCCGACCACCCGTGGCTGACCGACGTGCAGGAAAGCCGCTATCTGAAGGCGGTGTTTTGTCGCGTGGTGGATTGATTCCAGTCGCGGCGAGAAGCCGGCTGCGGAAGCGTTTCAGATGGTGCAGCGCGCGCCGGTACGGTTCTCGACCTTCAGGGTTTCGTCCTGCTCGGAGACCCATGCAGGCGCCTTGCGTCCGTGCGGGCGGTAACGAAAGATGCGAATGCACGGGTCGCGAGATAGCGCCGAAGTCACGACGAATAGCAGGTAGCGTTGGCGGTGTTCGCGCATCTTCTCGTATTCCCGCGGCGTCAGTTCAAAGACCGGTGCTTTGCCGGAGATGCCCTTGACCTCGATGAAGATCCGGCCTTCGTTCGAAGTCGCTTCGATGTCCCAGCCGAGCTTCCGCGATGAGACGTCTTCGGTATCGTCAAAGTAGTCCATCGCCATCTGCATGGCTTTTCGTTCGACGGCCAGCCGCTTCTCGGGATCGGGATTGCGCGGCGAACCGCCAGACGAGGCTCGATGCCGGGTGTCCGCTTTCGCCCGGCTTCCGACGAGCGCCCACACCCGACGCACGATCTCCGGATGGCGCTCCGCGTACCAGACCGGCGATTGTCCGACACCTCCCGGGGCTTTCTGCGCGGTGGGTATGCTCAGGCCGCGATCCGCGACGAGTAGACGGCGGCAGTCTTTCGCGCGCGCGGTGATCATTGCGCCAACTTGCGTTGCTCCGTAGCGGCGGACGAACCGGGGAAGCCGGCTGACGGTGGCGTTGCGATACCAGCCGACAACCTTCAGCGTTTTCTCCACCGGATCGCGCGCCATGAACACTACGAGCACGCCATCGACGCTCTGTGCACTGGCATCCGCCCCGAGTCGCGCGAGATTGATGCCGGGTTCCCTAGGCACGTACCCGTACATCGCGCCTGACTGCTCAAGGAAATTCCATTGCTCATGGCCGACGAGTGGACGATCGCTGCCGGCTTTTTTCTTGAAGTAGCCGAAATTTCCCGGGTTCAGCGGATCCGAGTCCGAAGGACCCCGGTAGTATTTCATCCAGCCGATGTTGACGAAGAGAATGGGGGCCATGCGCGTTCCTTGCGAGACATTGATCCGGATTGAATGATCTGATCGAGTGAAATGATAGGGGTAAAGTGATCGTGGCGGAACGATTCGGGCTGCTTCGGCACGGCTCCGCTACACTGACGCCATGCCCGATACCGATCTTCTGTTGCTTCTCCTGCTGGTCGCCGTTGCGGCCGTCCTTGTCCTGCTGGTCGTCCTGCTGTTGCGCAAGTCCGACGCCGCGCTGGACCGGCTGCGCGGGCGGGTAGAGGAGGCGCTGCGCGACGAGCAGCGCGCGGGGCGCGGCGAACTGCGCCAGCAACTCGACAGTCTGGAACTCGGCCAGGCGCAGCGCATCGAGGGCTTCGGCCGAAGTCTTGCCGACTTGACTCTGCGTACCGACGCCCGTCTGGACGAACTCCGCGCCGCGCTCAACGACGACGCGCAGAAGGCGCGCATCGAGCTGGCAGGTGGGCAGAAACAGTTCGCCGACGGGCTGGGCGCGCAGTTGCGTGAGCTCACCGACCGCAACGAGCAGCGGCTCACCGAACTGCGCGTGACCTTGGAACAGAAACTGCGCGAACTGCAGACCGGCAACGAAGCCAAGCTTGAGCAGATGCGCGCGACCGTCGATGAGAAGCTGCAGTCGACGCTGGAAACGCGGCTCACCGAAAGCTTCGGCAACGTCGCGCAGATGCTGGTGCAGGTGCATCAGGGTTTGGGCGACATGAACAAGCTGGCCTCGGACGTCGGCGGCCTGCAGCGCGTGCTCAACAACGTGAAATCGCGCGGCATCTTCGGCGAAGTGCAGCTTGCTGCGCTGCTGGAGCAGGTGTTCGCGCCGGATCAGTACGCATCCAACGTGAAGACCGTGCCCGGCAGCGATGCCAGCGTCGAATTCGCGGTGCGCTTTCCCGGCTCCGAGCCCGGCGCGCCGGTGTGGCTGCCGATCGACGCCAAGTTCCCGCGCGAGGATTACGAGCGCCTGCTGGACGCGCAGGAGTTGGGCGATGTCGACGCCGCGCGCCAAGCGGGCGACGCGCTGGAGCGCGAGGTGCGCAAACAGGCCAAGAACATCCACGAAAAATACGTCGCGCCGCCGCACACCACCGAGTTTGCGATCCTGTTCCTGCCGACCGAAGGCCTGTACGCCGAGGTGCTGCGCCGCCCGGGGTTGGTGGAAGCGCTGCAGCGCGATCAGCGCATCGCGGTGGCCGGCCCTACGACGCTGCTGGCGCTGATGACCAGCTTCCAGATGGGTTTCCGCACGCTCGCCATCCAGGAGCGTTCCAGCGAAGTCTGGCGCACGCTGGGCGCGGTGAAGACCGAGTTCGCCAAGTTCGGCACGGTGCTGGACGGTGTCAAGAAGAAGCTGGACGAAGCCAGCAACAAGATCGAGGAAACCAGCGTGCGTTCGCGCGCCTTGGGCCGCAAGCTGCGTGAAGTGGAAGCACTGCCCGCGGGCGAAGCGCAGAAACTGCTGGGGGATATTTCAGTCGAGGCTGGGGGTGAGGACGACGCCGTCGTCTGATTCGTCACTCTCGTCGGGCACGGGATCAGGTCCATAGAGATCGATGCCTAGACGGATGCCGCGATCGCCCAAAGCTTGCAGTGTGGCTGGCGCAATCTCGACGCCTTCGTTCCACCCGCCCATGAACCAGCCGCAAAACAGGTCGATGCGGAACCGGGACGAAAGCGCCTGCCAAACCGAAAGATCCGGGTTGAGCCCGCCCAGCAGTTCTGCCACTTGGGCGTCCAAATCCTCCGGAGCGGTCTGTGTCGAATGCAAAGCCCATCCCCCGGATCTGGCGATCCGGGTCCGGCCGAAGGTTCCGATCGAAACCACTTCATTTTTCGCGTGCGCACGCGTCGGCGATACGCCGAGCAGCTGCGAGATCTCGTCGCGAATCAGGTCGTCGCCGGAGATTCGCAGTGTGGCGAGGGCGCGTTCAAGACGGGCACCGCGCGGTGAGTCGCAACGGTTACGGCGAGCCCGGAATCACCGGAATCGCGTTGATCGGCACCGTGGGGTTGTCGTCGCTCTCGCGTAGATATTCGGGCAGCGATTCGTCGCTGGCCTCGTCGCGCTCGCCGAAGATCTGGTACTGCCGGCGCTGCATCCACGCATCGCGCACCAGCGCGTAGTCGTCGGTCGCG
>JAYUIZ010000307.1:0-2470 GCA_043765595.1 Lysobacter sp.
TCACCACGGCCTTGGTCCATCGATGCGGCGGTGCTTCGGGTTCGACGAAAGCAGCATCCACCGCCGTCTTCAGCATTGGGCTCGCCGGCTCTACGATGATCCGATCTGCATCGTCTGGCTCCGGTACTTCGATGCGAATCGGAACAGGATGGGCGATGACCTCATCGCCATGGACAAGCACGCAGCCGTATCCGTCGCGATGGATCGCTCGGCTACCGATCGCTCCCAACAACGAAGTCTGCACTTCGCGCTTTTCGCGATCCACATTGCGACGCAAGGCCCATGCGAGCATGCGCATCCCGGGGCGCGGCGCGATGCTTTGATCGAATGTCTCCTGCGGATCGAGCCCTGCGACGAAAGTTTCGGAGCACAGATCGTGCGCGGCCATGCCGGTTGCGGTGCGCAAGGCGCGATCGGGCCGAAACATCAAACACCCCGTCGCGAGCAACAGGACACCGGCGACCACAGCAACACTGCGGAAGCGGGACCAGCCGTGTGTCCGCCTACGCCACATAAACCGTCTTGATATTCATGAACTCATGAATCCCATGCTCCGCCAGCTCACGACCGAAACCGGAAGTCTTCGTGCCCCCAAACGGCAACCGCACATCGCTGCGAACGATCGCGTTGACGAAGGTCGCGCCGGCCTGCAAACGCCGCGCAATTGCCTCGCCGCGCGCCTTGTCGGTGGTCCAGACACTCGCACCCAACCCGAACGCAGTGTCGTTCGCGATGCGCACCGCATCGTCGTCGTCGCGGGCGCGCAGGATGCTTGCGGCTGGGCCGAACAGCTCTTCGTTGTACGCGGGCATGCCGGGCACGACGTGATCGAGGATGGTCGCGGGATAGTGCGAGCCGCCCTGCCCCGGCGTGCCGCCGATCAATAACATCGCCCCGGCGGCGACGCTGCGCTGTACTTGGTCGTGCACTTCGTCGCGCAGATCGGCGCGGGCCATCGGCGCGAGGGTTGTTGCCTCGTCCGATGGATCGCCGACCGCGAGCTTGCCCGCGGCTTCGACGAAACGCGCGACGAAGGCATCGGCGATGCCCGGGGTCACGATGAAACGCTTGGCGGCGATGCAGGTCTGGCCGGCATTGCCGAACCGCGACGCGATGGCCGCCGGAATGGTGATATCCAGATCGGCATCGTCCAGCACCACGAACGGGTCGCTGCCGCCCAGTTCCATCACGCATTTCTTCAAGTGCTTGCCGGCGGCCGACGCCACGGCGCTGCCGGCGCGTTCGCTGCCGGTCAGCGTGATTGCTTTGACCCGGGGATCAGCGATGACATCAGCCGCCATCGAATTGTCGATATGCAGTACGCCCAACACGCCTTCAGGAATGCCGGCATTGCGCAGCACGCGGGCGATCGCGTCCGCGCAGCGCGGCACGTTGCTGGCATGCTTCAGGACCGCGACATTACCGGCCATCAGCCCCGGCGCCAGAAAGCGGAACACCTGCCAGATCGGGAAATTCCACGGCATCACCGCGAAGATGCAGCCCAGCGGCTCGTAGGTGACGTAGCTGCGATGCGCCTCGGTGGCGATCATGCCGTCGCGCAGATAATCGATCGCGTGCTCGGCGTAATATTCGCAGGCCGATGCGGATTTTTCGATTTCAACCAGCGCTTCGCGATGCAGTTTGCCCATGTCGGCAGTCATTGCCGCGGCAATGGCATCGCGTTCTTCGCGCAGCTGCGCCGCGACCGCGCGCAGCAGTGCGCCGCGATCATCGAGATCGCGCGCCGCCCAGGCGGGCGCCGCTTCTGCAGCCGCCTGCAAGATGCGCTCGACCTCAGCCGCACCGATATAGTCGTAGCGATAGTCGATTGCACCGCTCCATGGATGGATCAATTCGATCGTCATGTCTGCTGCCTCTTGTGTGTGAGTGCTCCCGCCACGGGCGCGGGGCGAAATCCGACGACGCGCGCGACGATCAGCCGTTGTCCTGCATCGCCAGCTGCATGTCGCGCTGACGGCGGCGCTCTCCGCGGCGCATCCACCACCAGCCGAGCACCGCGACCAGAGACACGATAGCGACCATGATCGTCGCCAGCGCGTTGATCTTGGGATTCAGGCCCAGACGCACCGACGAGAACACCTTGATCGGTAGCGTGGTCGAGCCCGGCCCGGAGACGAAGCTGGAAATCACCACATCATCCAGCGACAGCGTGAAGGCCAGCAGCCAGCCGGACACCAACGCCGGCGCGATGATTGGCAGAGTGATCTGGAAGAATACCTTCACCCGGTTCGCGCCCAGATCCATCGCTGCTTCTTCAAGCGATTTGTCGAGTTCCGACATGCGCGAGGAAATGACCACAGTGACGAACGCCAAGGTGAAGGTGACGTGCGCGATCCACAGCGTGAGCAAGCCTTTCGGCTGAAAATGACCGATGCCCATCCCGTTGAGCGCATTGCCCATCGACACGAACAGCAGCAGCAGCGACAGACCCAGGATCACCTCGGGCATC
>JAYUIZ010000308.1:0-2468 GCA_043765595.1 Lysobacter sp.
TGCCGAAGCCGAAGCGCTGCTGTTGCGTCGGCCAGGCCTCAAACCCGACACCGTCCACGTACTGCGGCTATGGCGCGCGCCCGCGCTGCTGGATCAGGGCCAGCCGCTGTGGGTCGGCAGCACCCAGACCCTGCGGTTCACCCGGCCGATCCCCGCCTTCGGGCTGTGGATGCCGGAAGCCGACGATGGCGAAGCGCATGCGCTGGTGAACGCAGCGTTGAACGCGCATGCACCGGCCGGAATCGAGCATGCCGAATCGCCGCATCCCGACGGCGGCCTGAAAGTGCTGCGTCTACGCACAAAAATATGACGTAGAGCGGAGCAAAGCTCCGCTGCGCCCCTTCCGAAACGGCCCGAAAGATGTGATGTAGAGCGGAGCAAAGCTCCGCTGCGTCCCTTCCGAAACGGCCCGAAAGATGTGATGTAGAGCGGAGCAAAGCTCCGCTGCGCCCCTTCGGAGAAAGGCAGCGGAGCTTTGCGCCGCTCTACGAACACCTGACGAACACCTGACGAACACCTGACGAACAGCGGCGGCGGCCGCGATTACGCTTCAGGCATCCACGTCAGCACCCGATCCAGCCGCGCGTGCGGGTCGTTTTCGTCCAGCATCCACAGCCGCTGCACATCATTGAGCGGCAGTAACTCCGCCAGACGCCAGCTCACCCAAGCCGCATCGTCGAAGCGCGACGGGGGCGCTTTCGCGTATTCGCCGCCGACCTGCTCGATGATCTGCTGCAGCAACGTGCCCAGCAGCGCGTGTTCGGGGCGCAGTTCGTCGTCGGGATCAGGTTCGCACCACTCCACCCCGCCCACCCGCAGGCCGTTGCCGCGGACTTGGGTTTCGCGCAACCGGAACCGGCGTCCGCCGCGCGCGCTGATGGTCAGCAGGCCTTCGGGCGTGGCGCCGAAATCCTCGATGCGCGCTTCGGTGCCGATCATCGCGGGCGTCGTCGGTTGGCCGGCTTCCCCGCCGTCCAGAATCAGACAGACGCCGAAACCGGTGCCACTGCGCGCGCAGTCGCGCACCAGATCGAGATAGCGGGTCTCGAAGATCCGCAGGCCTAGAGATGCGCCGGGCACCAGTACGGTGTTCAGCGGAAACAGTGGAAGTTGATGCAACAGCATTTCGCTCATAGCGTCATCCCAGCGCCACGAGGAACCGCCGCGGCGCGCCATCGAAACCACCGTTTGACATGAACACAACGTGGTCGCCCACGCGCGCGATGTCGCGCAGCGTTGCGATCAATGCATCCGCATCCACCGCAGTGCGTGCGTCGCCGCGGATTGCAGACACCACCTTGCCGGCATCCCACGCCAGTTCCGGACGATGCAGGAACACCACCGCGTCGGCGATGTCGAGCGACGGCGCCAGCGCTTCGGCATGCGCGCCGAGGCGCATCGAATTGCTGCGCGGCTCCATCGCGACCACGATCCGCGCGGCGCCCACTTTCGCGCGCAGGCCTTCAAGTGTGGCGCGGATCGCGGTGGGGTGATGCGCGAAATCGTCGTAGACGGTGACGCCTTGTACTTCACCTAGGAATTCCAGCCGGCGCTTGACGCTGCGGAATTCGGCCAGCGACGGAATCACCGCGGACACATCGACGCCGACCGCACTGCACGCCGCCAGCGCGGCGAGGCCGTTGAGCACGTTGTGCAGGCCGAGCATCGGCCAGTGCACATCGCCCACGACCTTGCCGGATTTGAAGACGGTGAACGCGCTGCCGTCTGCAGCGCCTGCCTTGCTATGGAGCAGGCGCGCGCCCCAGTCGAACGCATCGTCGGGCATACCATCGCGCAGCAGGCCGAAACGTTCGACCGGCGTCCAGCAGCCCATCAACAGCACTTCGGCCAAGCGCTCATCTGCGCCGTTGACGATCAAGCGGCCGCGGGCGGGCACGGTGCGCACCAGATGATGGAACTGGCGCTGGATCGCAGCCACGTCCGGGAAGATGTCGGCGTGGTCGTATTCGAGATTGTTGAGAATCGCGACCAGCGGCCGGTAGTGGACAAACTTGCTGCGCTTGTCGAAGAACGCGGTGTCGTACTCGTCGGCCTCGACCACGAATTCGCGGCCGCTGCCGACGCGCGCAGACACGCCGAAGTCCTCGGCCACGCCGCCGATCAGGAAGCCCGGATCGTGGCCGGCGCGGTCCAGCAGGAAACTCAGCATGGTCGTGGTGGTGGTCTTGCCGTGAGTGCCGGCCACCGCGAGAGTGTCGCGGCCGGGCAGCACGTGTTCGGCCAGCCACTGCGCGCCGGAGGTGTACTTCATGCCGCGATCCAGCACGTGTTCCACCGCCGCATTGCCGCGCGACAATGCGTTGCCGACCACGATCTCGTCGCAGTCGGCGGAGATGTTCTCCGGCTTATAGCCCTGGCTCAGCGCGATGCCGAGCTGTTCGAGCTGCGTGGACATCGGCGGATACACCGCCTGGTCGCTGCCCTCAACCGCGTGCCCGTGTTCGCGC
>JAYUIZ010000309.1:0-6954 GCA_043765595.1 Lysobacter sp.
CGTGCATGCCGCTGCCGTTGTCGCCGACGATGGGCTTGGGCATGAAGGTCGCGGTCTTGCCGTTGCGGTGAGCCACATTTTTGATGATGTACTTCATCGTCAATAGTTCATCGGCCTTCTGCACCAGCGTATTGAACTTGGTGCCGATCTCGCACTGGCCGGCGTTGGCGACTTCGTGATGGTGCACTTCGACTTCGATGCCGGCGGCTTCCAGTTCTTTGCACATTTCGGCGCGGATGTCGTGCAGCGAATCCAGCGGCGCGACCGGGAAGTAACCGCCCTTCACCATCGGCCGGTAGCCGGTGTTGCCGCCCTCGTAGTCGCGGCCGGAGTTCCATGCCGCCTCTTCCGAATCGATGTGGAAGAAGGTGTGGCCCATGTCGTTGGCGAAGCGGACGCTGTCGAAGATGAAGAATTCCGGCTCCGGGCCGAAGAACGCTTGGTCGGCGATGCCGCTGGCCTTGAGATAGGCCTCGGCGCGCTTGGCGACACCGCGCGGGTCGCGGGTATAAGCCTGCATGGTCGCCGGGTCGAGGATGTCGCAGGTCAGGATCAGGGTCGGGTCGGCGGTGAACGGGTCGATGACCGCAGTCGACGCGTCGGGCAGCAGGACCATGTCGGATTCGTTGATGCCCTTCCAGCCGCTGATCGACGAGCCGTCGAACATCTTGCCGTCTTCGAACAGCGCGGGCTCGACGATCGATTTCGGGAAGGTGACGTGGTGCTGCACGCCGCGCATATCGGTGAAGCGCAGGTCCACGAATTCGATCTTGTGGTCCTTGATGAGTTTTTCGACGTGCTCGAGGGACATCTTCGGAAGCTCCGATGGGTTTGAAGGATGTGTTCCTCTTTGCAAGGTGCGTGCCATGTGTGGCGATCATTCAAATTATTGATTTACAAAGATTTCAGTATCCTGACCTCGCTTCTTGTGCACTAAAAAAGTGCATTTAATTTAAAGCGCACTATTTTGGCTCAATCTTGAGCCGTGGTCCTGCTGCGGGTCGTCGCGACTTGCGTCGCTCCCACAGACAAGCCCCACCCCGGACCAACGGCACTCCACGTCGGGCAGCGAAGAGCGACAGACTCGGCCGATACCGTTTCCCGAGTTCGCCCCGCATGGAAGACACTATCGTCCCCACCCGCCGTCCCATGCTTGCCCGGGCAGTCGCGGGCGCGGGCCATCCGCTGCTGCTGGCCGGCGCGCTGGGGCTGTGGTGGGTGCTGGGCGCGAACGAAGGCGCCATGCTCGCGACGCTGGCGGCTGTCCTGGCGGTGTCGATGCTGCTCGAACGGCTGATACCGGCGGAGCCAACGTGGCGCCTGGGCCTAGGGGCGACGCTGCGCCTGGCGGGCGTCTATCTGCTCAGCCTGATCGTTTCCGGCGGGCTGATCGCCGCCTACGAATCGCTGCTGCCGGCGGCGCTGGCGGGGGTGCGCGCCCGCTTGGGCCTGGCCGTCTGGCCCGCGGACTGGCCGCTGCTGGCGCAGGCGCTGCTGCTCTTTTTCGCCTCCGATTTGTTTTATTACTGGGTCCATCGCGGCATCCACCGCTGGCCGCTGCTGTGGCGGGTGAGCGGTCACGGCTTCCACCACGGGTTCCAGAACCTGCACGCGATCAACGTCGGCAGCAACCACCCGTTCGAACTGGTGCTGATCGCGCTGCCGCTGGTGCTGGTGGCCGCGGCCTTCGGCGCACCGGCCGCGGCCGTCGATATGGCGGGCGTGCTGCTGATGACGAACGCGATGTTGGCGCACGCGAACGTGCGCATGGAAACCCCGGTGTTCAGCGCGCTGTTGACTTGCAGCGATCAGCACCGCCGGCACCATTCGGCGGTGTTCGAGGACAGCAACACCAACTACGCATGCAACGCGATCCTGTGGGACCGGATATTCGGCACCTACAGCCGCGGTCCGGTGCGGCAGACGGGGATCGGCCCGACCCAACCCGGGCTGTGGCGGATGTTCATGCTGCCGTTCGGCGAGCCCGACGGCGTCGACACCGTCGCGACGCGCGCCCGCAAGAGCGGCTGACACCGCGGCACGCCGGGCGTGCGCGATGCCCGGCAAATAAGCGGAAAACAGACAGCGCGCTTGCCCGCCGGCCGCACGTCGCTAGACTTGCGCCACGCCGGACCGCGGCGGTACGGACTCCGCCATGCGCATTCGCTTATTGACCACTCTCACGCTGTCCCTGCTGTGCGCGCCTGCGCTGGCCCAGAACGCCGGCCACGACACCTGTCTGGTGCTCAGCGGAGGTGGCGCGCGCGGCATGGCGCATATCGGCGTGATCAAGGTGCTGGAGCGCGAGCGCATTCCGGTGGATTGCATCGTCGGCACCAGCATGGGCGCGGTGGTTGGCGGCCTGTACGCCAGCGGGTTGAGCGCGATCGAGATCGAAACCCAGCTGCGCGCACTGGACTGGAACACGATGTTCGCCGACCGTATCGACCGCCGCGTTTTCACCCAGCGGCGCAAGGCCGAGGACCGCAGTTTCCTGGCGAAGGGCGGCTTCGGTCTGCGGGATGGCAGGCTGGGCGTGGCGCCGTCGCTGTTCGAAGGCCAGCGGCTGGCGGTGACATTGCGATCGGCGATGCTGCCGATCGCGAATATCGAGCGCTTCGACGACCTGCCGATCCCCTTTCGCGCGATCGGCACCGATCTGGAAACCGGCGACGCGGTGGAGATGGATCGCGGCGATCTGGTCAACGCTGTGCGCGCCAGCATGGCGGTGCCGGGCGCGTTCGCGCCGGTGAGCTACGGAGCGCTTTCGCTGATTGACGGCGGCGTGGCAATGAATCTGCCGGTGGAAATCGCGCAGGGCTGGGGCGCGCGGCGAATCATCGCGGTGGACATTGCCGCGCCGCTGAAAAAGCGCGAACAACTGCTCGATCCTTTCAGCATCACCGACCAGATGGTCACCGCGCTGATGCTCAAGGAAACGAAGCGCCAGCGCGAACGCCTAAGCGCGGACGACGTGCTGATCATTCCCGAACTGGGCGCTCTGGGATCCGCCGATTTCACGATGGCGCTCGACGAGGGCGTACGCCTGGGCGAGCAGGCGACGCAGGCCGCACTGCCGCAACTGCAGGCGCTGCGGGTGTCGCCCGATGCGTATGCCGCCTGGCGCGACGCGCGGATGGCGAAACTCAAACCGATCGGCATCATCGATCGCGTCGAACTGGTGAACACGTCGACCATGGACGACGAGGCGCTGCGCACGTACCTCACGACGCAGGCCGGCGACAGCGTCGATGCGAAAAAGATTGAGGAAGATCTGGGCAGCCTGTACGGACTGGGCGAATTCTCGCGCGCTTACTACACCGTCAACAGCGACGCGGACGGCAAAACCGTGCTGACCTATGTCGCCCGCAGCCGGCGCTGGGAAGAAGACGGCACGCTGAAATTCGGCATCTTCATGCAGGACGATTTCGAGGGCGGCGGCGAATATCTGCTGGGCGCGCGCTACGGCAAACGCGAACTCAACCGTTTCGGCGGCGATCTGCTGCTGGAAGCGCGGCTGGGCGACAGTAACCGCGCGTTCGCCGAATGGCACCAGCCGCTGCATCTGCGCCGCTACCTCTTCGTCCGGCCAGCGCTGGAATGGGTGGGCGAGAACGAATCGCTGATCGACGACAACAATTCCAGCAGCGACTACCGCTACAACCGCTGGGACGCGCGCGCAGCGCTGGGCGCGAGTTTCGGGCGCTGGGGCGAGGTGTCGGCCGCGCCGTTCTTACGGCGCAATCATTTCGATCTGCGCCGCGATTCGCTGCCCACCGGCATTCCACGCACCAGCACCAGCGCCGGCGTCGATATCGCGCTTACCCTGGACACCCAGGACGACGCAGAATTCCCGGGCCAGGGCTGGTATCTGCAGGCGCGGCACACGCGCTATCTGTCGATCCTTGATGCCGACACCGAAGGCTTCACCAGCCGCGCGAAAGCGTCGTATGCATTCACCGCGCTGGGCGCGCGCTGGCAACTCGGCGCCGAGGCGCAGGACCACAAGGGCAACGCCTACGAAGACGTGGCGATGCTGGGCGGCCCGCTGCGGCTGTCGGGCTACGGCATCGACCGTCTGCGCGGCACCGGGTCGGCGCTGACCACGCTGCAGTTCAGCTATCCGCTGGCGCAGCTGCTGCAGTACCCGCTGTTTGTCGGCGGCTCGCTGGAAGCCGGGCAGGTATGGCGCCGCGGGCAGGCGTGGTCGTTCGACCGCACCATTTTCGGCGGCAGCGTTTACACCGCGCTGGACACGCCGATTGGACCGATCTATTTCGGCCTGGGCCTGGCCGAAGAGGGCGAAGAGGCGGTGTTCCTGCGGCTCGGACAGCCGTATTGATCCGGTCGTCCAAAGCACTGCACTGAGTCCGCGGCCAAGCGCTCGATTCCGGTCATGAGCCGGTGGTAACCTGCGCCGGCCACGCGACGGATCGCAGGTGGCCGCCTATTCGCGGCCATGTGCAGGGATCCGCTGCGGGCCGGTACGCGCCCCCGCACGGACCGTATCCCCCTTTCGACGCAAGGAGTGTCTTATGCGCAGGATCCATACCCCCCATTATTCCCATTGCGCCATGCTCGGCCTCGCTTTTGCATTGAGCAGTGCGCTAGTCGCTCCCGCGTTCGCGGCCGACGACCCCGGCCTGCCCGTCTCCGCAGCGATGCGCCAGGCGCTGCAGCGCGATCTCGGCCTGTCCGCAGGCGCCATCCCCCGCTATTTGGACACCGAGCGCGCGGCGATGCGCCAGCAGGGTGAAGCGCGGCGCAAGCTCGGCGCGAGCTACGCCGGCAGCTGGCTGGAGCGCGACGCCAGCGGCGAATTCAAGCTGGTGATCGCCACCACCCAACAAAACCGCGTCGCCTCGGCGCGCGCGCTCGGCGCCGACGTCCGCGTGGTCCGCCACAGCCTCGACACGCTGGACGCCGCGAAAGCCAAGCTCGACCGGCAGCGCGGCAAAGCCGCCCGCAGCGTCGCCGTGCACTCCTGGTTCGTGGACCCGCGCGATAACGCCGTGGTGGTAACCACCGATCCGGGCGCCGAAGCGATCGGCAAGGCGCTGGTCGCGGCCAGCGGCGTGAATCCGGCGCTGGTGCGCTACATCACCTCGCAGCAGCGTCCGCAGCCGGTGTACGACATCCGCGGCGGCGACCGCTACAACGTGCCGGGCAGTTGGTGTTCGATCGGTTTCTCCGTCACTCAAGGCGCGAACACCGGCTTCGTCACCGCCGGCCACTGCGGCGGCGCCGGCACCGCGGTTAGCGGCAGTAACGGCGTAGCGATCGGCAACTTCGCTGGCTCCACCTTCCCGGGCAACGATTACGCCTGGGTGCGCAACACCAGCGCGTCGTGGTCGATCCAGCCGCTGGTCAACAACTACAGCGGTGGCACGCTCAGCGTGATCGGCGGCTTGGAAGCCCCGGTGGGCGCCGCGATCTGCCGATCGGGCGCACGCACCGGCTATCGCTGCGGCACGGTCACCGCCAAGAACGTTACGGTGAACTACAGCGCCGGTCCGACCTACAACATGGTGCGCTCCAGCGCCTGCGTGGGCGGCGGCGATTCCGGCGGTTCGTTCATCACCCCCGGCGGAGAAGCGCAGGGCGTGACCTCCGGTGGACAGCTCAACCCGCAGACCAACGAGAACTGCTCGCTGGGCGCGCCGGTGACCTTCCACCAGCCGCTGCAGCCGATCCTCAACGCCTACGGCCTGACCCTGCAGACGGTGCAGACCTGCGGCCGCATGAATCCCGGACGCTCGCTGCCCAATGGCGGTTCGGTGACCTCCTGCGACGGCCGCTTCACCTTCGTCATCCAAAGCGACGGTCATCTGGTGCTGTACAAGGCCGGCATCGGCGCCATCTGGTACAACAGCGTCTTCGGCAGCGGCCATACCCTGCACATGCAGACCGACGGCCATCTGGTCGTCTACAACGGCGCCGGCCAGCCGGTCTGGTACACGGGCACCAACGGCAACAACGGTGCGATCCTGCAGGTGCAGAACGACGGCAACGTGGTGATCTACAACTATCTCGGTCAGGCGATCTGGGCGACCAGCACGTCGGGCGCGTGATCCAAGGCGGCTGACTGGACGCGGCTGATCGGACAGCACTGATGAAGCACCCGACACCCCCGGCCATCCGGGGGTGTCGTTTTATGGCTGCGGCGAGCGGCGGCGGCGAGCGGCGGACCGGGCCGTTACACTTCGCGTTTCCTCCCGCGAACGTGCGCATGAACGACCTGCTCGCCGCCCTGTTGCTGGGCATCATCGAAGGCATCACCGAATTCCTGCCGATCTCAAGCACCGGTCATCTGTTAATCGCCGAACGCTGGCTGGGCCACCGCAGCGACCTGTTCAACGTCGCGATCCAGGCCGGCGCGATCCTCGCGGTGGTCGCGATCTACCGGCAGCGACTGTGGAACCTGATGGTCGGTTTCCGGCAAAAGGAGAACTTCGATTACGCGATGAAGCTCGGCGTCGCGTTCGCCGTGACCGCGGTCGGTGGACTGACGATGAAGCAACTGGGCTGGCAACTGCCCGATGAAGTGCGGCCCATCGCCTGGGCGTTGATCATCGGCGGCGTGTGGATGCTGCTGGCCGAACACTTCGCCGCCAAGCGCGCGGCCGCGCTGGGCGAGCGCACGTCGATCAGCTGGACGGTCGCGATCCTGGTCGGTATCGCCCAGGTCGTGGCCGGCGTGTTCCCGGGCACCTCGCGTTCGGGCGCCACCATCTTCGTCGCCCTGCTGGCCGGCACCACCAGCCGCGTGGCCGCCACCGAATTCGCGTTTCTGGTCGGCATCCCGACGATGTTCGCCGCCACCGCCTATGAACTGCTGGGCGTGTTCAAGGACGGCAGCGCCGCCCACGAAGACTGGACCGCGCTGGCGGTGGCGTTCGTCGCCTCGGCCGTCACCGCGTTCGTTGCGGTGAAGTGGCTGCTGGTCTACATCCA
>JAYUIZ010000310.1:0-6951 GCA_043765595.1 Lysobacter sp.
GTCGAATACGCCTATCCGCTGCAGACGCCGATCGAATTCGGCGCGGATTTCGTGGTGCATTCCACCACCAAGTACATCAATGGCCACAGCGACGTGGTCGGCGGCGCGGTGGTGGCGAAGACCGCCGAACAGCACCAGGCGCTGACCTGGTGGGCGAATGCGCTGGGCATCACCGGTTCGCCGTTCGACAGCTTCCTCACCCTGCGCGGCCTGCGCACGCTGGACGCGCGGCTGCGCGTGCATCAGGAGAACACCCACGCGCTGATCGTATTGCTTCAGGATCATCCGGCGGTGCGCAAGCTGCACTATCCCGGCCTGGTCACGCATCCTGGGCATGCGCTGGCCGCGCGCCAGCAGCGCGGCTACGGCGCGATGCTGAGTCTCGAACTCGAGGGCGGCGAGGCGGCGGTGCGCGCATTCGTCGAAGGTCTGGATTACTTCACGCTGGCCGAATCGCTGGGCGGCGTGGAAAGCCTCATCGCGCATCCGGCGACGATGACCCATGCGGCGATGACGCCCGAAGCGCGGCAGGCTGCGGGCATCGGCGACGGTCTGCTGCGGCTGTCGGTGGGTATCGAGCACGCCGACGATCTGGTCGAGGACATCGCGGCGGCGCTGGCGCGTGCGCTGGCGGTCGTCGACGCGCAAAAACCGCAATCGGAACCCCTGCTGAACTTGGTCGCAGTATGAGCGCAGCGGTCGTCGCGACGCGCACGCCGGCGGCCGCGAAGCCGGCGCGCATCGCGCTGCTTGGCACCGGAACTGTGGGCAGCGCGGTGCTGGCGCGGCTGGCCGGCTGGCAGGGCACTGCGCTGGGCGAACGGCTGTCGCTGCGCTACGCCGCGAATTCGCGCTTCGCGTTCCAGCCGGCGTCGTTCGTCGATGCGGTGGAACGCGCCGCGCGCCGCGAACATCCGCTTGCGATCGCAGCGCCGTCGCCGACGGTCGTGCCGCAGATGCTCGGTGAGCACGGCGTGCGCATCTTGATCGACGCTACCGCCAGTGAAGTCGTCGCCGACCGCCATGCCGCGTGGCTGGCGCAGGGCATTCACGTGGTCACCGCCTGCAAGCTGGGTCAGGGTACGTCGCTCGCGCGCTGGCAGGCGATCCGCGATGCGCAGCGCGCCGGCAACAGCCGTTACGGCGACAGCGCCACTGTCGGCGCCGGGCTGCCGCTGTTAAGGTCCATCCGCGCCCTGCAGGACGGCGGCGACCGCATCCACGCCATTGCCGGAGTGCTGTCCGGTTCGCTGGCATGGCTGTTCAATCATTACGACGGCCTGCGCCCGTTCTCCGGATTCGTGCGCCAAGCCCGTGATGCCGGCTATACCGAGCCCGATCCGCGCGACGATCTCAGTGGCGAAGACGTGCGCCGCAAGCTGCTGATCCTCGCGCGCGCTGCCGGCGTGGCGCTGGATAGTCGAGATATCGCAATCGATTCGCTGGTGTCGCCGGAACTTGCAGCGCTATGTATCAGCGATGTCGACGCCGCGCTGCCCGAACTCGATATTCCGCTTCACCAACGTTATGCCGAAGCATACAAGCGTGGCGAAAGGCTCTGTTTCATCGCAAGGCTTGAAAATGGCCAAGCACGGGTTGGCTTGGAATCGTTGCCCATTCATGACCCGCTCGCCCGAGGTGCGGCTACCGATAACCGTGTCGCAATCTGGAGCGATCGTTACCGTCATCAACCTTTGGTCATTCAAGGACCCGGCGCGGGTGCGGACGTCACTGCCGCAGGCTTGTTGGACGATGTGTTGGAGATCGTGAATAAGCCCGTATGAATCAAAAGATCGCCCTGCAACCTAGGGCGATCCGGTCGTGCTTCGACTGGAATGAAGTTACTGATTGCAATTAACCATGTAAGCGCCGCGATTGATGCAGTACGCATAGTTCTTTGTCATTGCAGGCCCGAAACCATCCGTGTAGCTGTAGACAAGTTGATTGTTGACTGTGATATGCGTCGCGCTGACCGTAGCCGGGGCCCAGCTCGACCAATAGGCCTGTATCGCACCGATGCTGCTGAATGGACCGTTTTCCGGGCAGCGGTTGATTCTAATCAGTGCCTCTGCGGGGCAACCATAGTAAAAGCCGACTGCGGCCGGACCGAAACCTTCGCGTTGAAAGACAAGCTGGTTGTCCTGATAGACGCGACCTGCACCATAAATATCGAATTGCTGCCATGCGGCGATCAGTTGGTTGTAATCATTGAATGGGCCTTGCGGAATTTGCTGGGCTTCGCTCTTTCCAGATAAAAGCAGACCTATGGACAGGCCGATTGTGAGCAGGATATTTTTCATCATTGCGACATTTCCTTGTTGGGTTTGAGATTTAAAAAATAGAAAAATCTTGCTAGGTTCGCCTTATTATTTCGTCTTTAACCGCGCCTTCTGAAATTCATTCCGTATTTTCGGATGCTTGCCATGCAGTGCTTTGCTATGGGAAAAAAATGGTGCAATCCACTGCTCGTTTATTTTTGAAAGTGATCGATCACTTTTGGCCGTGCCTATCCAGTTTCCAAGTTCGATCAATGCAGGGCTCGCCAGCCCGCGTCATGGCGGACAGACGTAGCCGACGATACCCTCGTAGCCCCAGCTTGTGGCTTCGGGATCGTTCGGTGTAATGGTGTAATAGTGCTGAAGATCATCGTTAGCGCCGTTGTAGAGCGCGTATCGCATCAATGCCACGGCGCCAGGCTTGGCGCCCTTGAGTACATAGCCTTCGATTCCTTCTGCGACATAGCCGTTCGCCAGCAGATAAGACGCATCGGTAGTGTTGGTGCTGTAAAAATGTTCAAACTGGGGTGCACCTTTGTAATACCTGCTGAAAGCGGCGCTGCTGCCGGAGCCGGAAAAATTCGGCATCGAGAAAGGAACGCCACGATTTTGATATCCGATGCTGAGCGTGACATCGCGTTGACTTGACGAGACTGTGTAAAAGTTGTCGGTATATTGATCGAGGCGCGTACGATACATCGGCTGTTTTCCCTGCGTCGGAGTGCATGCAGAGATCGAAAGCGTTCGCGCGACGGGACTGGCGACGTTGATCCTTGCGACGGCAGACCATAACCCAGGCGGAATTTTGGCTGCGCCGGACGGGGCGGGGAATGTCGCCTCGAAAAAGCAGTATCCTTCAAAACCGGTCTGGAGACGGTAATTCGACTGCGTGAGCGTTGCTGCGACATCGTTGTCGATACCGACGACAAGGGTCCAAGTGCTGATGTCCGTACTGCAACTTCCGGTCGGATTGTAGATGCTGGTGTCGGGCCTGTATCCCGTATACCTCTGGAGTTTCAGCTGGGTTTCCGCGGAATTGACGGTCAGCACCATCAGGCCGGGATTGAGTTGCGCCTTTGGATTGAAAGTCTGCTGCTGACCTGCTTTGAATGATTTTTTTGGAAGCAGGCCGAATGTCTTCTCCCACACTTGCACAACATCAGCTTTAGGCCCTTCTGACGCTTCCAGTCGGACGATGACAGCGGCATCGGCAGCAGATGCCCATAAAGCAGACGCAATCACGATCAATGCGATATTTCGTTTCATCATGGATTTCCTGGCCAGCGTTTTATTTCAGAGAGTTCTGCTTTGAATAGTCGGAATTTTCTTGCAGAATGCGGAAAAGCGAGATGCCGTCGACCTCGTGCTCGAATGTCAATGCAGCGCACCCGTAGAGGGGTGCACGGGTACTACTCGTAGATTCCGATGCCCATCGCTCACGTCTGCGGATCCGGCCATCAAGCATTCGTATGGATTCAATGGACCGGTTGACCTAGCCTCGCGTCTCTCTATCCGCGACGATGGCCGCTTCTTTGGGCCACCAACTCACTGATAAAGAACAGTTTATGGAGCGACAGATGCCGATCCGACATCGCGCACTGGCTCACGGGGATGCCCTCGAACTCGGTTAGAATCCATGCGTACCCGTTCTCAGCTGCCCGACATGAGCGCCCCCGCGCCCCCGATCACTCAATTGCTGGAACAGTGGAAGAATGGCGACCGGAGCGTTGAAAACGCACTGATCTCGGAGGCCTACCCGTTGTTGCGCTCCGTCGCTGCCAGCCAAGTGCGCCGAGTCGGTGGACACCTGACTCTGAGCGCGACCGAGCTGGCCCACGAGGCCTATATCAGGCTGCAACGTCAGCAGTTGGTCGATTGGCAGAATCGCGACCAGTTTTTCGCCATCGCCGCTACGGTCGTCCGTCGTGTACTGGTTGATTATCTGCGCGAGCGTCACGCGGACAAACGTGCGGGCGGAAAAGTCATGGTCGCGCTGGACGATGTCCATGCCGGAGAACTGTCGCAGCCTTCGGATATCGTTGACTGGATCGCGCTGGATCAAGCCCTGACAACATTGCAGACACTCGACGCTGAGGTCGCGCATGTGGTCGAGCTGAAGTTGTTTTCGGTCCTGAGCGCAGAGCAGATCGCCGAGATCTGCCAATCCTCGGTCGCCACCGTCGGCCGCCAATGGCGTTTCGCAAAAAGCTGGCTGGCGCGCGAGCTCAATGCACCTTCGATCGAACATGCGACCTGAGACCTTCCAGCGGATTCAGGCGGTCTTCCACCAAGCGCTCCACCACGATGCCGACGGACGCACTGCCTACGTCGAAGCGACCTGCGCGGACGATCCCGGG
This sequence comes from Lysobacter sp., assembly GCA_043765595.1. Lineage (GTDB taxonomy): Bacteria > Pseudomonadota > Gammaproteobacteria > Xanthomonadales > Xanthomonadaceae > Lysobacter_I. The sequence goes on from JAYUIZ010000310.1 coordinate 4,634, forward strand.
ATCGTCGCGGAGGTCATGTCGTTGCTCGAATACGAGGCCAGCGGCGCGGAGGGTACGCAGCGTCCGTTCGCGCTGGCCGAGGCGGCGTTCGATGCGGTCGAGCGCGGTGCACTGATCGGTACGGTCGTGGGCCGGTTCCGGATCGAAGCGGTGATCGGATCGGGCGGGATGGGGCGGGTGTTCAAGGCGCGGCGCACCAACGCCGATGTCGACCAGATCGTCGCGCTGAAACTGATTCGTCGGGAGATGTTCAACGCATCGCTGCTGCGCCGGTTTTCCGCTGAACGCAGAATCCTGGCATCGTTAAATCATCCCGGTATCGCCCATCTGATCGATGCGGGCGCCGACGAGCAGGGTGTGCCGTACGTGGCGATGGAATACGTGGACGGACTGCAGTTGCCTGCGTATTGCGCGCGGCATGTGCTGCCGCTGCGCGCGCGGATCGAGTTGTTCCGCGCGATCCTTGCAGCGGTGTCGTATGCGCACCGCAATCTGGTGATCCATCGCGATCTGAAGCCGGCCAATGTCCTGGTCACTGACGACGGCCGGCCGAAACTTCTCGATTTCGGCATTGCCAAGGCGCTCGATCCCGACGAGCCGCAGACGGCCACAGGTGATCGCTTTTTCACCCTGGCCTATGCCGCGCCGGAATTCCTGCTGGGGCGCAACGCAGGCGTGGCCTGCGATGTGTATGCCTTGGGCGCGATGCTTTATGAACTGTTGACCGGCGTGCCGCCGTTCGATCTGAAGGCGGCCGGCACGGCGGACAGCGAACGCACGATCCTCATGGTACCGCCGCAGCCGCTGCGCGCGGCTATGAAGCGTGACGCTGCCGCATTGAGCGTCCTTGGTATTGACAGCGGCATCCACAGCCTGCCGCGATGGATGCGCGAACTGGAAGGCGATCTGGAATCCATCGTCCAGAAAGCCCTGTGCAAGGAACCCGAATCGCGCTATGCGAGCGTCGATCAGTTCGATGAGGATCTATTGCGATATCTCGAGCGGCGTCCGGTCGTTGCATCCGGCGCTGGCAGGTGGTAGCGGATGCGGAAATTCTGCGCGCGCAACACGCTTGCGGTGTCGTTCTCAGCGCTGTTCGTTGTCGCAGCTTCCATCGGCATCGTCTACGTCATGCGCCAGAATGCCGAAATCCGCGTCGAGCGCGACCGCGCGCAAACGGCGCTGGCAATTCTGCGCGATGCGTTCCGGTCGGCGGATCCCGCCCAACTGGAGGCGGGCGATACCCGCGCCCGTGCGATTCTTTCCGCCGCCGCGCGCGAAGTCCTGACAATGGAGCATCGCCAGCCGGCTGTTTTCCGCGACCTTGCCTACCAAATCGGCGCGATCCAACTGAATCTGGGGCTGACGAGGGAAGGCTTGGCGCTGGCGCAGCGGGCCAATCGCTCGCTGCCCGATGCGTCCGATACGGGCGTTCTACTTGAAATCCGGGGGCTGATCATGGCCGGTCGCAATCGAGAGGCGCGCGCACTGATCGAAGCCCGTCGCGGCGCGCTCGGCGCGCTTCCGGAATTTCTCGCCGAAGAAGGGCATCTGCTGTATCTCGAAGATCGCCATCCGCAGGCCGCCGCGATGCTGGAACGTCTGCTGTCCTCGCCAGGCGTAGCGGCGGAGTTGGCATTGCGCGATCGCGCGTATCTGTATCTCGCGGAGACGCATCGGACCGCTGGGCATCCGGATCGGGCGTTGAAGGTGCTCGACAGACAGATCCATGAGCAGGCAGACCGCTACGGTCGACAGCATCCGATCGTGTTGATCTCGCGCTTGCGGCGGGTCGAACTGCTGTCTGCGACTGGAGCTGCGGATGCAGGCGAACGCGAACTCATCGCGCTCAAGCCGCTGCTGGAGCGCAGTTATGACGCAGGATCCGCGGTGTGGGGTGAATACCACCACAGTTTCGGCCAGTTGCTGAACGCGCAGAATCGCAGCGAGGATGCGCTGCGGCATTTTCGCCAAGCGCTGGAGGCTGATCTGGTCGCGCTTGGTCCCGAGCACGAGAACACGCTGCGCGATCATCTGAACATCGCGATCACCATCGCGTATGGTGCGACCGATCGCAGCGGCGCCTATCCGCATTTTGTGCAGGCCATCGAGGGGATTGAGAAGACCAAGGGTGCGGGCGCGTCGCTGGCGGGTTTTTCCCGGCTTGAAGCAGCGAAATCACATTATTGGGATCGCGATCTCGCGGCAGCGCGGCGGGTTCTGACCCCGGCCAACGCGCCGATCTTTTTCCCGGCGATGGCTGCGGTCAACCGCGGGGAATATCTCGCAGCGCTGCATTTCGGATTCGGCCCGCAGAA
>JAYUIZ010000311.1:0-2461 GCA_043765595.1 Lysobacter sp.
CCATCCCTGGCCCGAGGCCGAAGCCTTCGGCGCATGGCTAGGCCGCTGCGGGGTGACGCCCGATACCCAGGTCGTCGCTTACGACGGCGGAGACGGCGCATATGCCGCGCGCCTGTGGTTCCTGCTGCGCGCGTTCGGGCATCGCCGCGTCGCGGTGCTCGACGGCGGTTGGGCGCGTTGGACTGCGCTTGCGCTGCCGATCGATGCCAAGCTGCCGCCGATTCAAGTCGCGATGTATTCCGGCCGCTTCGATCGCAGCCTGCTGTTCGATGCCGATGCGATCGGCGCGCGACTGGAAGCCGGCGATGCGCTGGTGGATGCGCGTGCCGGCGAGCGCTTTCACGGCGAAATGGAACCCATCGATCGCGTTGCCGGACATGTTCCCGGTGCGATCAACCGTCCGTATCCGATCAATCTCGATGCGGGCCGATTCAAGCCTGCGGCGCGACTGGCGGAGGAATTCACAGCGCTGCTCGGCGATCGTTCGCCGCAGCAGGTCATCGCGATGTGCGGATCGGGCGTGACCGCCTGCCACCATCTGCTGGCGATGACCCATGCCGGCCTGCCCGGCGCGCGCCTGTTCACCGGTTCGTGGAGCGGCTGGATCGAAGACCCGTCGCGTCCGGTCGCGACCGTCTGATCGACCGCGCGACGCTCCGCATGCCCGCCGAAGCTATCTTCGCCGAAGTCATGCCGGTCGACATCTGGCACAACCCGCGCTGCAGCCAGTCTCGCAATACGCTTGCGTTGATCCGCGATGCCGGCATCAAGCAGCGGATCGTGGAATACGCCACGGCTTCGCTGTCGAAGGCGCGCATCGTCGAGGTCGTTGCCGCTGCGGGCTTGAGCATGCGCGAAGCGATCCGCGAAAAGGATGCGCTGTTCGTCCAGCTGGGCCTTGCGGAACCCGGCGTGTCCGATGAGGCTTTGCTCGACGCGATGGTCGCGCATCCGATGCTGATCAATCGTCCGTTCGTGATCACGCCGGTGGGCACGCGTCTGTGCCGGCCGCCGGAACGGGTGCTCGATCTGCTGCCGTCTCTGACGGTTTGATTCTGGAGGAGGGCTTTCTGGCCTGATGTGAAGAACTCGGGCCTGAAGGCCCTCCTACAGGAATGGTCCTCCTGCAGGAGCGGTGTTTCCGCAGGAACAGTGTTCCTGGATTATTTTTTGAGCTTCGCCACCAGCGCATTCAGCGCAGCCTGCGTTTCCGGTTCCCACCACTGTTCGACGAATGCTTCCAGATGGATGACGTCCGGGGAGAGCGCTTCCACCACCGCCCGGCGCGCGATGGCGCGGGTCTGCAGCATCGGCTGATGCGGCAGCTTCAACAGGGCTTCCAGCCAGGCCACAGCGCGCGGCACGACATGATCGACATCGGCCAGTTCGTCGACCAGGCCGAGCTCCAGCGCGCGTTCTGCGGTCACCATTTCGCCGGCCACCACCAGTCGTTCGGCGCGATACTCGCCAACCACCCGCCGCAGGAGGCGCTGGATGCCCTCAGGCACCACCAGGCCGACCTGAGTTTCGTTCAACCCGATCACGAACGGCCGGTCAACGTCGACACTGCGCGCCATCACCCGGTAGTCGCAGCACAGTGCCAGCACGCAGCCCCCGGCCGGCGCGTGACCGGTCATCGCCGCGACCACCGGCACCCGCGATTCCGCAAGCAGGCGGGCTACGCCGAAAAAGGCCTGCCAGCATTCCAGTATGCCGCGGCGATCGTCGCCGAGCGAAAGCAGGTAAGGCACATCAAGGCCAGCGGAGAAAATCTTCGGACTGCCGGCGAGCACCACGCCCATTACCCCATCGCTGTAGGCGTTTTCCAGCGAGGCGATCAGTGCGCGGCACAGGTCGGGGTCGAGGGCATTCACCGGCGGGCGCGCCAGTTCGAGGCAGCGGATCACGCCGAAATCCCGTGAACGAATCAGAGGCGTTTCAATGGGTGGGGTCATCGCGTGGAGGATTCCTTGGGGGGAGGGGGATATCATATTCGCATGCACGCCATTGCCTACCGCCTTGCCGCGGCCGTCGCCTTCGTTTTCGTTTCCGTTTCCGTTCTGTCCGCACCGGTCGGCGCGCAGGAATGCCGTCCGCAGGTCATGGAAGGCTGGGTGCGGATGCCTCCGAACAAGATGCCGATGATGGCCGGCTTCGGCCGTATCGTGAATCGCTGCACGACGCCGGCGACCATCATCTCCGCAAGCAGCCCATCGTTCGGCAGCGTCGAACTGCATGAGACCCGCGTCGTCGATGGCGTGAGCCGGATGCGCCCGGTGCCGCAGTTGCGCCTTGCACCGGATGGCACCGCGGTGCTTAAGCCGGGTGGCATGCATCTGATGCTGATGCGGCCGGGCGCGACGCTGAAACCCGGCAGCAAGGTGGTGGTGGAATTCAAACTCTCGGGCGGCGGCACGCTGCTGGGCGAGTTCGAGGTGCGTAAGCCGGAACTGTAACAGTA
>JAYUIZ010000312.1:0-2458 GCA_043765595.1 Lysobacter sp.
GTCGCTGCGGCGTCCAGCGAGAAACAGATAGCCGTCGGCGTCCAGATGGCCCATATCGCCGGTGCGCAGCCAGCCTTCGTGCAGCACCGTGGCGCTGGCGTCCGGGTTGTTCCAGTAGCCGCGCATGATGTTTGCGCCGCGCACCCGGATTTCGCCCGGTTCGCCGGTCGCCGCATTGCTGCCGTCTTCGCACGCGATGCGCAGCTCGACGCCATCAACGGGAATGCCGACCGACCCGAGCTTTTCGTCCAGCCGCTCGGGCGGTAGCCAAGTCAGGCGCGAGGTGGCTTCGGTCTGCCCGTACATCACGAACAGACGCGCATCCGGCAGCGCCGTGCGCATGCGTCGGGTGAGGGTGGGGCTCATCGCGCCGCCTGCCTGGGTGAGGTAGCGCAGCGAAGACAGGTCGTAATCGCACAGTTTCACGCGCTCCAGCAGCAGCGCATAGGTGGAAGGCACGCCGGAAAACCCGCTGATGCGTTCGCGCGCGATGGTGTCCATCAGCAGGTGCGGAAACAGCAGGTTCTGCGCCAGCACCACGCAGCCGCCGGAGATCAGATGCGTGTGCAGCACCGATGCGCCGTAGGCGTAATAGAAAGCGAGGATCGACAGCACGCTGTCGCGTTCGTCCAGCCCCAGATAGCGGACCACGGCGCTGGCGTTGGCCAGCAGGTTGCCGTGGGTGAGGGTCACGCCCTTGGGCGCGCCGGTGGTGCCGGAGGTGTAGAGGATCAGTGCGACATCGTCCGTGGCGATCCGCTCGACCGCATTGATGTCGAAGTCAGCCGCACTGCTTGCTGCAGGCGGACATAAAGCTGGCGGGCATAAAGGATGCTCGGCGCCCAGCGGCCAGCGCTCGATCGGTGCGGCTTCGCTGGATGCGTCCACTGCAGTAATCGCGTCGATCGCATCGGTGTGGCTGTGTTCGTAGACGACATGGCGTGCGTCGCAATGGCGCAGCCACGACTGGAAATCGCGGGATCGTCCCTGGACGTTCAGCGGAGCGACGATGCCGCCAGCCAGCCAGCAGCCGTAACAGGCCACTGCCGCTTCGATTCGGTTCGGCAGCAGAATTGCCACGCGTTCGCCAGGGCGTAGCCCGCGCCCGCGCAGGGCGTTCGCGAAGCGCTGCGCTTCGTCCCAGAATTCGGCGTAGCGGATGCGACGGTCGTCGCCGACGATCGCGAACCGCTGCGGATGACGTCTGGCAATGTCAGCGACCCGGGCGGGAACCGACGACATGACGCGGCCTTTATTCCGCGAGCTTACGGGTGACGAACGCGTCCATGACTTCGAGCGTGTCGAAGTTGTCCGGCGTCATCTCTTCCGGCGCGATCGTGAACTTGAACTCTTCTTCGATGAACATGATGAGTTCGTAGATGCCGGTCGAATCGAGGATACCGCCGCGGACCAGCGAGTCGTGGTCGCCGATGGCGCTGTCGTCGTTCGAGAATAGGAAGTTCTTGAGAATGTACTGCTTGATTCGTTGCCGCTGCTGCATGCTGTGTCCCCATGTCGAAACCTTGAACGCAAGAACGACCCAACGGCGGCCATGCCGCGCGGCGTCAGAATCGATTGCGTGCGATGCGGGCCGCGGAGCGCTTCGGCGGTGGGCCCGTGGGATAGGATAGCCTCCCTCATCCTGCCTCGATAGCACTCGCGCATGTCGAACGCTTTCAGATCCGTCAGAAATCGCGTGCAATCCGCCGCGCAATCCGCTGTCGCTGTGTTGCGGCATGTCTGGCTACCTTTGCTGTTCGCGACCACGCTGGCCGCATGCGGTGCGCCACCGTCGCCGGCCGATCCGCCGCAAGCGGTGGCCGATGCAAAAGTCGTAGCGGTCGCCTCCGAAAAAGCCCGCTTCGAAGTGGTGGAACTAGTGACGGGGCTAGAGCATCCGTGGGCGCTCGCGATTCTGCCCGACGGCACGATGCTGGTGACAGAACGCCCCGGCCGCTTGCGTCGCATCGGTGTCGATGGCGCCGTTTCCGGTCCGCTTTCGGGCCTGCCGAAGATCTTCGTCGATGGTCAGGCCGGGCTGCTCGATGTCGTGTTGTCGCCGGGGTTCGCCAAAGACCAGCGGGTTTACGTGTCCTTCGCCGAACCTAGCCTGCGCGGCAACAAAACCGGTACTGCAGTCGCGCGCGGACGGTTGGAAGGCGATGCGCTGCGCGATGTCGAAGTGATCTATCGACAGGAGCCCAAACTGTCCAGCGGTACGCATGTCGGTTCGCGACTGGTTTTCGACGACGCGGGTCACCTGTTCGTCACCCAGGGCGACAACCGCGTCGACCAGGCCGTGCAGCAATTGGACAAACTGCAGGGCAAGCTGGTGCGGATCTGGCCGGATGGACGCATCCCGGACGACAACCCGTTCGTGAAGCGCGAGGGCGTGCGCCCGGAAATCTGGTCCTACGGACACCGCAACATGCAGGGCGCCGCGCTGCATCCGCTCACG
>JAYUIZ010000313.1:0-2457 GCA_043765595.1 Lysobacter sp.
GCGCGCGCGCGCGCGCGCCGCCGTCGTTGCGGCTGCCGTAGCCGGCGCGAAGCTCCGCGGTGCCCGTTCCGCCGTCGACGCCGACATGGCCTTCGACGACTTCCGTCGTTTCTCGCCCGTCCTCATACGCCACGCGGAACCTGGTGCCACGCACGCTCGATGTCGCCGACGGCGTCGAGACCTCGTAGCGCGCCGCAGGGCCGTTCTGCAGCGAGACCCGGTGCGTCGCGCGCCCGCGCTGGAGCCTGACCTCGCTGTCGACCATGCCCGTTTTCCCGAAGCTGCTGAGCCGATCGAACACGACGCGGCTGCGGCTGGCGAGCAGCAATCGCGAACCATCGGCGAACTCCACAGTCGCGCTGGCGTCCTCGTCGGTTTCGACCCATCCGTGGGTGGCGATCCGCATCTCCGCCGCGCCTGCGCGCGCCTGCGCGCGGCCGTCCACCGCGATCCGGACCGCGCCGCGCACAGCGACGATGCGCACGCGTTCGGGCTGCACGCGCAGCCATTCGACCGGGAACCGCAACCGCTGCCCGGGAGGAAGATGCTTCGGGTCCGGCACGCGGTTGTAAGCCTGCAGGCGCGACCATGGCACATCGGCCTTCAGATGGACCGCCGCCAAGTCCCACAGATTGTCCCCGGGCCGCACCCGGTAAACCCAGTCCGCGGCCGACGCATAGCCGGAACCTGCGCACGCAAGCGCCGCGATCAGCAACGCACGTCGCCAGACGGCTCCGATATTCCTTACGCCCATTCCTATTTCTCTCGTTGATCCGTCGTTGCGGCATTGCGTGCCGGCTCGACGTCGCGCTTGACCGGCGCTGTCGGCACCGTCAACACGAACGTCGATCCGGTCGGGTCTGTCTGTTCGATCGCGATGTCGCCACCGTGTAGCCGGGCGATTTCCTGTGCCAGATGCAGGCCCAGTCCGGCGCCGCCCCGACCGCTGCTTGCCGATCCGCGCACGTAACGCTGGAAGATGCGCTCCCGTTCGGGCCCGGTCACGCCTGTGCCCTCGTCGGTGACGCGGAAGCGCACCGCACCCGCTTCCCACGTCGTGGCGATTACCACTGGTGCGGGGGCGATCGAATACTTGAGGCCGTTGTCGAGCAGATTCGCGAGCGCCACCGTGAGCAGACCCAGATCGCCATCAATGTCGGGTGCGGCATCGGCGATGTCGAGCTTGATGCGCGAATCGGTGCTGCCGCCATGATGTTCGACGGCGGCCGACACCAGCGCTGCGGCGGTGAATCGGATGGTCTGGCGCTGGCGCTCGGGGGCGCGCATCCGGTCGTCGGCCAGATACGTCTCCATCATCGCTGTCATCCGCGTCGTCGCGCGATCCACGCGCCTGAGGCGATTCTGGATATCGGCATCCTGCAGTGCCGCATGCGACCGCAGCCGCTGCGCCACGGTCTTGATCACCGCCAGCGGCGTGCGGAATTCGTGCGACACCATCGCGACGAAATCGCGCTGTGCGTCCAACATCTTCCGTTCGGACTCCAGCGAACTGGCCAGTTCTATCTGGGCGGCCCGGCGTTCGGCGATCTCAGACATCAGGCGATGATTGGCGTCGGCCAGTTCCGAGGTGCGTTCGCCGACCTTGCGATCCAAGCGCTCCTCCGATTCCCTGGAAAGCAGCAGCGCACGTCGCTCCGAGTCGCGCACGCGACGCATGAGCGCCAGACTCAGGGCCACCATGTGCACGATGCCCGTCGCCTCCAGCGCATGCGACGACCAGAAGCCCGCGGGCACTATGCCGATATACCGCAGCACTGCGATCGGCAAGCCCAGCATCTGCGGTGCGAACGCGATGATCACCGGCCGCAGGTCGGGCCGGCGATGCCATTGGTAGCGGAGCAGTGCGAAGAAAACCGGCTGCCATGCGAGCGTCACGATCAGTGCCGCGCGGAGCACCACACCATCGCTTGCGAACAGGATGGCAACCGCGCCGCCGGCCTGCATCAGCGACAGCGTGGCTGCGATCTGGTGGAGAAGCGGGAATCTGCGCTCTAGTTCCAGCAGCTTCAGACTGAACCACAGGGTATAGCCCATCGCAACCAGCGCGAACGCCCGCGTCAGGTAGATCGCCGTCTCCGGCGAGCCGGGCAACAGCCATTGCGCGCCGAAGCCTTCCAACAGCCACACCATCGCGAAGAATGCGCCGAGGTAAAGCGAGTAGCGGAGATAAGCGGTGGAGCGCAATTCCAGCCAGAAGAACAATGTAAACGTGAGCAGCAGCACGAGGATGCCGAAGTACGCGCCCCAGAGTGCGTACTCGCGCTCGGCCATGTCCACGAACGCCGATGGCCGCCATAGCACCGGCTCCACCTCATGCGTGGTGCTTTGCCCGGAGACGCGGAGATAAAGCGTGCGGCCGTCCGGTGCCGCTTCCAGCCGCAACGTGAACACCGGCAGCCGGAAACGCACCGGACGATCCGCGAACGGCGTGGACGC
>JAYUIZ010000314.1:0-2456 GCA_043765595.1 Lysobacter sp.
GTCGCCTCAACGAAGAATCGCCGCTAGCGGTGCTGGAAGGCTACGCCCCGTTCTGCAAGCTGCACGTGCATCGCAACTGGACGCCCACGCGGTGCATGACCATTCCGATCGACGACGGCAACCGCCACCGGCTGCGCACAGCTTACGAGGCGCGTACGAAGGACGAACTGCCGGTGCTGGTGCGCTGGTTCGAGAATGTGGAGCCGCCGGTCGCGAAGTTCCTGATCCCGATCCTCTACAGCCGCGAACAGATGGCGAAGGAAGGCACGCCCACCGACGCCGACTGGGGCATCGTCGGCTGCCTGTACACGATCACGCCCGAAGAAACCCCGATGGCCCCGATCACGATGATGCGCAATGCGCTGGGCGTGGAGGAGGGGGGGTCGGGGGTGTTGTTGGATCGCGATGCTTATCTGCGGAGTGTGGTGTTCTGGGAGGGGAATGCGGGGTGGCGGGGGTGAGGTCAGGTGCGGGGTCAGTCGCCTCGCCCGGGGTCTTCACGGAATTCCTCGCATTGGCGCGCGTGTTCCTGCGACATCCGATCACGCAGGTAAGGCCATTGCCTTTTCCAGAACGTCGGCGATGCGATTCGCCATGCAGGGATCGCGTCGGCGAGATACACACCATAGCGTTCCGCGTTCTTCTTGGCGGCATCCTCGGATGAATACTCGGTCACGCGACGGATCGCGTCGAAAATCGCTCGTTCGCGATCGCTTGCGGTGATGTCGCTGCGGGCCTCAATGCCGTCGATTCTCAACTCCAAATAAGCGCGAGCCACGGCGATTGCGAGGTGGTATTGAAGCACGCCCATTTCGTCCTGTTTCTCCACGAGCTTGTACAGGTTCATGTTTCGACTGTGCAATACGTGGATGGGGTGCATGACGCGGATCGTAACGTTTCGGCCCGGCAACTCAACTTCGATCGCGTGCTTTTCGATTTCGGCTCGTTCGATGCCGACGACCTTTTGAATCAGGTCGACGTTGTAGATACGCTCGTCTTCTGCAGGCGCTATGGCGCTGCCGATGAGTGCGCTCAGCGACTCGATCCTTTCGACATGGCAGTGACCGCCGATCGCACGCGCGAAATTCGCGAGCGGCATCGTGTTTGCCGCGTTGGCGGTGAAAAAATCAATATCGCGGGAAATCGCTGGCCCAATATCATCCGGCTGCCGGATGTCGAAAGCGCTCATCCAATAGGCCAGCGCTTGCCCACCGACCAGCACGACGTCCGGCGTTGCGCTTTCAAGCACCCGTCGAATCATCTCTGCGGGCATGAAGGCTTCATTTTCCCGGCTCAAGGATCGTCGTCCCTGAATAACGGTTTGCTAGCGCGAGCGACCGCGCGGGGAATGAAGAAAGTGTAGTCGGCCGAGTGTCTGCCTCTTTGAACATCGAGGATGTCGAGTCGACGTGTCGTTTCGATCCCAGCCTGGATAGCATCGATGCGTTGCGTGATCGTGCCGCGGCGTTCAGCCGTCATGCCGAATTTGGCCCAATGCTCGATCTGCTGAGCTAGGCTACGGTGCTGCAAGGTGGACTCTTGGGCCGCCAGTGCGTACAGCGTGTCGGAGATGCGAATGTTTTTGGCCATGCCGCATAATGTGGCGTTATGCCACATCGTGCAAGATTATGGGGCGGCGAATGTCGGATTGATTCGCAATACCTTGAAATCAAAGGGATATAGTCGTTTGTTGCCCGGGCGGCCGAGTCGTCCTAGACCAAAAAAGGGCGCCGAAGCGCCCGTTTTCGTGTGTCGTGTTGCCGGCGCGCTCAGAAGAAATCCGCACCCGCGGCGGTGATCAGCAGGGTGCCTTCGGGATCGACCGGCGGCGATGAGGTGTTCAGGGCGACCGGGACGAAGGTGAAGGCGATCGACATGCCGAACGCCACCGAGTGCGGGTTCAGCAGGGTGAGGGTATTGAGGGGATCGATCCCGCGCGAGTGATCGCCGCTGCGGCGTCCGGAAGCACTGTTGCCCACTACTGTGTCCCAGGCGTGGATCCTGTTCGGGCCGTCGAAGATATGGACATTGTCGATCGCGGCGTGCTGCCCGGTCTTGAACAGCAGGAACAGCGTCTGCACCCGCAGCCGTACGTTGTTGACGATCACCGGCGTGGGGATCGGGATGTGGCACCACGCGGTCGGCGGCGTCTGGTTCTGGGCGAAGGTGAACTGCATTTCCGTTCCGCCGCCCCAGTGGCGGATGATCAATCCGCTCGGCAGTTCCGCTACTACGGCGTTGCCGTGGGCCCATGACGCATGTTTGATCATCGCAACGCTCCTGTCGAACGACCCGGGGCCTGCGGGGACGGGACCGGTCGACGCCGCGAGCGCCACGGTGCATGGCGGGCGGCGGGCAGAGGCCGGATATCGTTGATTAACGTCTGCGGTCCGTGGCTGAGGACAAGATCGGACGGAATCCCGGGGTATTGCCGTAGGGCGGGTCTTGTACCCGCC
>JAYUIZ010000315.1:0-2455 GCA_043765595.1 Lysobacter sp.
GTTTCTCCGGTTCCCAGTTGCCGAAATACGGCAAGGCGCCCCAGCTCTTGGCGTAAACCACATCGGCGCCGGCGTAGGCGCTGTCGATATCGTGGCTCACATGCAGCGAGCCGCCATTCTCGTTCACGTTCTGCGCGGCCCAGTCCATATAGCGCGAATCAAGCACGTATTCGGGCGTCGGGCACAACAGGGTCACATCCATGCCCATGCGCGTGGCGATGGTGAGCGCGGAATTCGCGACCGCAGTGTTCAACGCCTTCGGGTGATAAGTCCAGGTCAGCACGTATTTCCTGCCGCGAAGGTCTGCGCTGCCGAAATGTTCCTGCAGCGCCAGCGCGTGCGCCAGCTCCTGGCAGGGATGGGTGATGGTTTCCATGTTGATCACCGGCACGGTCGCGTATTTCGCGAAGCCTTTGAGCACCTTGTCTTCGCGATCCGCGGCCCAGTCGATGAACTTCGGGAATGCGCGCACGCCGATCAGGTCGACATAACGGCTGAGCACCTTCGCCACTTCGGCGATGTGCTCTTCGGTGTCGCCATCCATGACCGTGCCCAGATCGAACTCGATAGGCCACGCATCCTTGCCCGGGGCAAGCACAACCGCATGGCCACCGAGCTGGAATGCGCCCAATTCAAAGCTGGTGCGGGTGCGCATCGACGGATTGAAAAACACCAGCGCGATGCTCTTGCCCTTGAGTGCGTCGCCCAGCTTGTTGCGCTTGTACAGCGCGGCCTGGGTCAACACGGCGTCCAGTTCGGCGCGGCTCCAGTCCTGGGTGTTCAAGAAGTGCTTCATGGCAGGTCTCGGCGATGGGGTCGTGGGGAAAGGAGAGTGGTGGGACTGGTTGAAAAAAATAGTTGAAGAAAATGCTGGAAGAAACCAGCTGAACAACGGATCGGACGCTAAAACAGAAAAGGCCCGGCGGGAAGCCGGGCCTGATCGTTGGAATCTTGTCGTTTGAGCATGAGACGACGGTTCCTGATCACCCAGCTGGCGTGTGGGGTTCCGGTCGGCGCGCGCGCGACGTCATGCCGGAGGCCATCCGGGCACTGGTAGTCGACAGGGGCTGCGCGTTGTTCATAGGGGGCGAATCCTCGCACGCGCGGATGACAGCCGCAAGGCCGCGTCGCCCGTCAGCGCTTTTCGGCAGGAGGGAGGTCGGGCGTCACCGAAATCCGCACCTTCAGGCGTTTGCCGGGATCAATGGGCAGCCGCGAACGATATTTCACGCCACGATGGATGTAATCGACGTCGTAGGCCACCGGACGCTTGAATTCGCGCTCCACCCGGGTCGGACGGCAATTGCGGTTGGTCTGCGCTACGCCCGCAGACTCAGCCGGGTTGTCGCAGCGCTGTTCCATCGCATAGGCGCGAAGCGTCTGATGCACAGGCTCCACCCGCAGCACGTGCGCGTATTCGGTGCGTACGTTGGAAAGCTGTCCGCTGTCGCTCTGGGCCTTCACGCACGGCATTACCACAAACAGCAAAGGCAGGCAGAAGGAAGCAACGGCGGTGGCGGAGGTGAGACGCATCGGGCGGCCAGTGTAGGGCCTCATGCTCTTTCAGACTGAACCCCGGCTGTCGTGCCGATGCTCGTGCCGCTAGAATCGGCCGACTCCCCAACATGCATCAGGACGATGACCCTTCAACTCCACAACAGCTTGACGCGCCAGGTCGAACCGTTCACTCCGCTCGACCCCGACTGTCCAACGATGTATCTGTGCGGGCCCACGGTCTACAACTATGTGCACATCGGCAATGCACGCGGCCCGGTGGTGTTCGGCGTGCTTGCCGCGCTGCTGCGCCGTCGCTACGGCCGATTGAAATATGCGCGCAATATCACCGACGTGGACGACAAGATCAACGCAGCGGCCAAAACACTCGGCACGCCGATCTCGACCATCACCGACAAGTACGCCGCCGCCTATCGCGAAGACATGGCGATGCTGGGCGTGTCGGGCGATTTCGCGCCGGACATCGAGCCCGCCGCGACCGCGCACATCCCGCAGATGATCGCGATGATCCAGCGGCTGATCGACCAGGGCCACGCCTACTCCGCCGAAGGCCATGTGCTGTTTGCCGTCGACACCTTCGCCGATTACGGCAAGCTCTCGCGCCGTGATCCCGACGAAATGCTGGCCGGGGCGCGCGTGGAAGTGGCGCCATACAAGCGCAACCCGGGCGATTTCGTGCTGTGGAAGCCCTCCACCGACGATCTGCCGGGCTGGGAATCGCCGTGGAGCGTCGGCCGCCCGGGCTGGCACATCGAGTGCTCGGCGATGGCCGAAGCGCATCTGGGCGAGACGATCGACATCCACGCTGGCGGCGTCGATCTGCAGTTCCCGCATCACGAGAACGAAGTCGCGCAGAGCGAATGCGCGCACGGCGGCAAAGTCTTTTCACAGTGGTGGCTGCACAACGGCATGCTGAACTTCGGCGGCAGCAAGATGGCGA
>JAYUIZ010000316.1:0-6926 GCA_043765595.1 Lysobacter sp.
CCTCCAGCGCCACATCCAACACCGGACGCCGCTCGCGATATGCCTTTTTGGCGATCGCAGCGGCTTTTTCGTAGCCGATTACCGGATTCAGCGCGGTCACCAGGATGGGATTGCGCGCCAGCGTGTCGGCGATGCGGTCGGCGCGGAAGGTCATGCCGGCGATGGCGTCGTCGGCCAGCGCACGCATCGCATTGCTCAGCAGCCCGATGCTGTCCAGCAGATCCGCGGCGATCAGCGGCAGCATCACGTTGAGCTGGAAATTGCCGCTCTGCCCGGCGATGGTGATCGCGGTGTGATGGCCCATCACCTGCGCGCAGACCATCGCCACCGCTTCGGGAATCACCGGATTGACCTTGCCCGGCATGATCGACGAGCCCGGCTGCAGGGCCGGCAGTTCGATCTCGCCCAGTCCGGCCAGCGGCCCTGAGTTCATCCAGCGCAGATCGTTGGCGATCTTCATCAGCGCCACCGCCAGCGCGCTGAGCTGACCAGAAAGTTCCACCGCATCGTCCTGCGCGGCGATGCCCTCGAATTTGTCGTCAGCGGAGACAAAGCGCACCCCCGACATCACCGACAGCGTCTGCGCCACACGTTTGCCGAAGCGCGGGTCGGTGTTGATGCCGGTGCCGATCGCGGTGCCGCCGATCGGCAGCCTGCGCAGGCGCTTGAGGCTGTCCTCGACCCGCATCCGCGCCGATTCCAACTGCGACGACCATGCACCCAGCTCCTGGGCGAAGGTCATCGGCATCGCGTCCATCAGATGGGTGCGCCCGGTCTTGACCAGCTTGCGCGCCTCGCGGGCCCGCTTGTCGATGATGGTGCGCAGCTGGCGCAGCGCCGGCAGCAGCTCCTCGGTCGTCGCCAGCAGCGCGGCGACGCGGATCGCGCTGGGAATCACGTCGTTGGAACTCTGTCCGAGGTTGACGTCATCGTTTGGATGGATCCGCCCCCGCCCGGCGCGCATCACCAGTGCGGCGATGACCTCGTTGGCGTTCATGTTGGTGGAGGTGCCGGAGCCGGTCTGGTAGATGTCGACCGGGAACTGGTCGTCATGGTCGCCGCCGGCCACCGCCAATGCGGCGCGGCGGATCGCGGCGGCGCGAGTCTTGGACATCAGGCCCAAATTGGCGTTGGCCTGAGCAGCGGCGGCCTTGATCAGCCCCAGCGCGCGCAGGAAGCCGCGCGGCATTGGCTGGCCGGAGATGCGGAAATTCTGCACCGCGCGCTGGGTCTGCGCGCCCCACAGGGCCGCGGCCGGCACCCGCAGCGCACCCATGCTGTCGCGTTCGGTGCGGAACGGGTCGGGAATTGCGCCGGTGCCCGGAATCGCGCTGCGTTTCGCCATGATCGGCTGCCATTGTCGAGTTGAAGTCGAGTTACTGGAAGCATACGCCGCGGGCGTTTGAAATTCCGGGCGTTTACAATTGCGGCTTCCACTTGACTGCGCTGCGCGCCTGCGAACCCACATGTCCGATGCCCAGCTTCTCGCCCTGTCACCGCTCGACGGCCGCTACGCCGGCAAGGTCGATGCCCTGCGGCCGATCTTCTCCGAATACGGTCTGATCAAGGCACGGGTGAAGGTGGAGGTGGAATGGCTGCTGGCGCTGGCGGCCGAGCCCGGCATCGTCGAACTGCCGCCTTTCTCAAACGCCGCCATCGCCCGCCTGCGCGCACTGGCCGACGATTTGTCGGTGGCCGATGCCGCCCGGGTGAAGGAGATCGAACGCGCCACCAATCACGACGTGAAAGCGGTGGAATACCTGATCAAGGAGCGGCTGAAGAGCTTGCCCCCGACTGGATCGGGGGACGACGCCGAACACACCTTCCCGGAGCTGGCACCGGCGCTGGAGTTCGTGCATTTCGCCTGCACCAGCGAAGACATCAACAATCTAAGCTATGCGCTGATGCTCAACGAGGCGCGGCAGCAGGTGATGCTGCCGAAGCTGGACGAACTCATCCAGAAGCTCCGCGCGATGGCGCACGCGCACGCCGGCCTGCCGATGCTGTCGCGCACCCACGGCCAGACCGCATCACCCACCACCGTCGGCAAGGAAATCGCCAACGTCGTCGCGCGCCTGCAGCGCCAGGGCGAAACCCTGGCCGGCG
Organism: Lysobacter sp.; assembly: GCA_043765595.1. Taxonomy (GTDB): domain Bacteria; phylum Pseudomonadota; class Gammaproteobacteria; order Xanthomonadales; family Xanthomonadaceae; genus Lysobacter_I. The sequence goes on from JAYUIZ010000316.1 coordinate 2,107, forward strand.
CACTGATCGCCGGCAAGATCAACGGCGCGGTCGGCAACTACAATGCGCACGTCGCGGCGTACCCGAACGTGGACTGGACCACGTTCTCGCGCCGCTTCGTGGAATCGCTGGGCCTGGACTGGCAGCCCTACACCACCCAGATCGAGCCGCACGACGGCATCGCCGAACTCTGCGACGCGCAGAAGCGCATCGACACCATCTGCATCGATCTGTGCCGCGACCTGTGGGGCTATATCTCGCTGGGTTATTTCAAGCAGGCAGTGAAAGCCGGCGAAGTCGGCAGCTCCACGATGCCGCACAAGGTCAACCCGATCGATTTCGAGAACGCCGAGGGCAACTTCGGCATCGCCAACGCCCTGCTGGAGCACTTCGCCGCGAAGCTGCCGATCAGCCGCTGGCAGCGAGACCTCACCGATTCCACTGTGCTGCGCGCACTCGGCACCGCATTTGGCCATGCGCTGATCGGCTACGACGCGCTGCTGCGCGGCCTCAACAAACTCAGCGCCAACCCGGAGCGTCTGGCCGCCGATCTCGACGCCGCTTGGGAAGTGCTGGCCGAAGCCGTGCAGACGGTGATGCGCCGCCACGGCCTGCCCAATCCGTACGAACAGCTGAAGGCGTTGACCCGCGGCCACGGGATTGACGAAAGCTCGATGCGCGAATTCATCGCCAGCCTCGATCTGCCGGCCGACGCCAAACAGCGCCTCCTGGAGATGACGCCCGGCAGTTACACCGGACTCGCGGAACGTCTGGCTGGAGAGATCTGACATGCCGAAACGGTCGCAGACAACAGCCAGCACGCTTCCGTTCGATATCGACGCCCGCGCGAAGCCCCCACTCGGCATGCCCGCCGCCGATTTCCTGCGCGATTACTGGCAGAAGCAGCCGCTGCTGATCCGCAACGCCTTCCCCGACTTCGAAACACCGGTGATGCCCGAAGACCTTGCCGGGCTGGCCTGCGAGGAAGGCGCGCTGTCGCGGATCATCGTGCACGACAAAGCCACCGACGGCTGGACCGTGCGCAGCGGCCCGTTCGCCGAAGAAGAATTTCCCGGCATGCCGCACCACGACTGGACCCTGCTGGTGCAGGACGTGGACAAGTGGGATCCGGACATACGCGCCCTGCTCGATCACTTCGCGTTCCTGCCGCGCTGGCGCATCGACGATGTCATGATCTCGTTCGCCGCACCGGGCGGTTCGGTCGGCGCGCACGTCGACCAGTACGACGTGTTCCTGCTGCAGGCCCACGGCCACCGCCGCTGGCAGATCGACGCCAGCGAAGCCATGGGCAATGGCGTGCCGTCAGCCGAGTTCCGTGAAGGCGTCGAACTGAAGCTGCTGCGAGAATTCCACCCGACCCACGAATGGCTGCTCGGCCCCGGCGACATGCTGTATCTGCCGCCGACCGTGCCGCATCACGGCGTGGCCGAAGACGCCTGCCTGACCTTCTCGGTAGGCATGCGCGCGCCGAGCGCCGGTGAGCTGTTGGGCGATTTTGTCGACACGTTGCTGGCGGATGCCGATGAATCGGTGCGCTATCGCGACGATGATCTGGCGCCGCCGACGGATCCGAACGAAATCGGCGCCGAGGCCATGCGCCGCGCCATCGCCGGCCTGAACGCGCTGCGGATGAATGATCCGGAGCGCCTCGGCGACTGGTTCGGTCGCTTCATGACTCTCTACCGCAGCGTAGGCGACGCCCTGAATCCAGACCCGCCGCGCTCGCGGATCGAAGTGGAATTCGATCTGCAGCAGGGCGCCACCTTGCAGCGCCACCCGTGGACCCGGGTCGCCTGGCGACGCAGTGCTGAGCGCAAATCATCGGCAACCTTGTATGTCGCGGGCCAGATCCATGCGCTGCCGCTCGCCGATGCCCGCGCGCTCGCCGCCGCCGACACGCTGGACGGCGACACCTATGCTTCTCTATCTGCCGAAGGCCAGTCGCTGGTCCTAGAGCTGCTCGCACAAGGTCATTACCGGCTGGAGGGCGAAGAATTCGAGGCCGGGGAACACAATGACGACGATGCCTGAGCACACCACTCCGAAAGGAAAGTTCCGGGTCGAGCCCATCGACTACGCCAGCGGCGTGGACGACCTGCGCGCGGTGCGCGAACCGGTGTTCGTGCAGGAACAGCAGGTGCCGCTGGCGCTGGAATGGGACGAACTCGACCCGCTCTGCGTGCATGTGATCGCCCGCGACGACAGCGGCCGGCCCATCGGCACCGGGCGGCTGACGCCCGAGCGCAAGATCGGGCGGATGGCAGTGCTGCCGGACTGGCGCGGCCACGGCGTCGGCGATGCCCTGCTGCTGGCGCTGATCGACGAAGCCGAGCGGCTGCGCTGGCCGGAGCTGCGCCTGCATTCGCAGGCATCAGCGGTCGGTTTCTACGTCAAACACGGCTTTGTCCCGTACGGCGAACGCTTCATGGAAGCCGGGATCGAGCACCAGAGCATGCGCCGGCAGATCGGCGGCCCGACCGCCATCGACACCCGCGAGGCCGCGGTCGCGATCACCACGGCGATCATCGCCGCGAGCCGCCGCGCGCTGTGCATCTACAGCCGCGCGCTGGACCCCGGCCTGCTGGATACACCCGAGGTGCTGGAAGCCCTGCGCCGGCTGGCCACACGCCGCCAGCGCGTGGATATCCGCCTGCTGCTGCAGGACGCCGATGCCGCGCAGCGCGCGCATGCACCGCTGATCGGCCTGGGCCAGCGCCTCTCCAGCGTCTTCGGCTTCCGCGAAGCCAACGACCCGGCCGACCGCGGCTACGCCTCGGCCTTCATCGCCAATGACAGCGGCGGCTATTACTTCCGCACGCTCGGCAACCGCTTCGACGGCGAGGCTGCGATCGGTTTCGGCGGCCGCGCCCGCCAGCTCGCCGACGCTTTCAAGCCGGTCTGGGAACGGTCGCGGATCGTCACCGAGTTCCGCGCGCTGGAGATCTGATCACCATCGATGACGTGGCTTTAGCGGATTGCTCAAGCATGCAAAATTCACACGTCAAATCTGCATCAACCGCCGCCATCGCCACCACCATCTCCCTGCGGCCCCTGCAATGGCGATTGCGTGCGCATACCGATCCGCATCGTCGGTCCATGCGGCCCGTCCTGTTCCCGCTGCTGCGCGCGCTGCTGTTCCAGCACCATTGCCTGCTAGCGCGTCTGCAACACCGTCTGCGAGACAGTCGATGACTGTTCGATCGATTGCGACAGCGCCTGCTCCATGTTCACGCCGATCCTGCGGTGCGCCGGATCATCCAAAGCGCCCTGCACGTGAAAGAGCGTTTCCGGCCGTCCCGTCTGCGGGTCGATCTTGCCCGATACCGCATGATCGATCCTCGTTAAATTCCAATCTTCGGCGGATAGCGTTTCGGCGACAACGGACGCGCCGAGCGCCTGCCGCTTGTGCTGTGTCAATCCACCCATGCCCGGTGCCGCTTCCATTTGGCCGAGCGCGCGCTGTGCGCGCAGGTACATTCCGTGGGCAGCATGCGCGGGGTCGGTCATTAACGGGGCGGACGAAGGCGTGGAAGGTGAAGTGCCCGCAAGCGCCGGCTCCTGTGCGTCCGGCGTGCCTTGGATGCCGCTGCCATTACTGCGCAGGGTCATAGGCTTGTATTTGCCTTCGCTGGTATCGACAAGCGCGAAACCCGCATTGCCCAAGCGCAGACCGGTACTTTCAAGCTGTGCCTTGTCGAGCCCCAGCTTCGCCATGTCAAGTTTGACCGTCGGTGGGTCGACCCAATGTCTGGTGTCGTCGGCCAGCTGTTGCACCAGATACGCGCCGTAATAGTTGGTGTAGTTCGCTGCGCCGCCCGCGCCGAGCGATTTGCCCGACCTGTCGAAATGACACTGCGCCACCGGCTCCAGATTGATTGGCCCCGCTTTCGGTAAGCGGGTGTCCAACATATACATATCGGCGTCGAGGATGATGCCTGGTTCGAGCCTAGGTTTCTTCAGCGTACCGTCTACACAATGGATTGTGGGAAGGGCGCGCTCCAGCATTTCATCGTGACTGGGCGGTTTGCCTTCGACGTGCTCGATCCGACTCGCCAGCGCATCCCAGCCGTGCATCTCCGCCTGAGCTTCATTGCGTCGGGCATCGCGGATGTACGCGCTTACCAAGCCCGTCGCATCGAACTCGCCGCCAGGGCCAGCGCCCCGGATACCATCCGTAATCGCCCATGTTGTGTAACCCAACTCCTTCTTGGCTTTCTCAGCGTACAGCGCGTGGCCGGTTTCGTGGCCGAGCGTGCTGGTAATCATGTCAAGTCGTGCTTCCACATCGCGTTTGAATGCCGCACGAGTGAATGTCTCCGGGCTTAGATAGATCGCGCGCTCACGGTCGTTGAAATGCCCGCCTTCGTTAGCGCCCGGAAAACCCATCCGGATGTGCTCCAGCGTGCCCACATTGACCGCTTCGGTCATCATCTGCCGCAGGTACGGCGAACTGGCGATGGCCTCTTCAATACCTTTTCGCTTGTCGGCAGGTAGTTCGTCAGTCAGGTGTTGCAGATTTGGCGAGAGTTTAGCCATTGATGGCACCTCCACCAATTCTGAATCCCTTGATGCACGTTTGCTTGGTTCCGTCCGTCGTTTCTATCTCATAGATATAAATGCTGACCCCGAAACCGGCATTGTTCGCTTTCGAGTCTCTACCGAATCCCCATGAGGTCTTACCGGAACGTCTGGAGATGCTGGTATCGCGCTCATATTCCATCCCTACCAGTTCATGGGCCAGCGGCTCGAACTCTAGCGTGCAGTAGCTCGGAGGCAGATCGTTGTCGTAATCGAAACCATAGTCCATGCCAACGATGATC